>JAZFRU010000173.1:0-9518 GCA_036445815.1 Acidobacteriota bacterium
ACAAACTGCCCGGGGAGAAGATCAAGAAGGTATAGAGGCCCGGGCCGAGCGGCCTCGCTCCGCGCGGACGCGTTCCACGTTCCAGGTTCCACGTTCCACGCATAAGACTGTAAGGGCTCGTGCGATCTCCGATCGGTTGGCAAGTTCAATGTAGCAGTCGGGCTTGAGCGGCTTCCGGATTCGGCGCCCTGAGGCGCCTCCCACATTACGGGCCCACGTTAAACGTTAAACCTGAAACGTGAAACGCGCTTGTCGGAGACAAGCGCCCGGTCAGCCGGTTTTGTCTATCTCCATCTTCATCATGACCAGTCCCGTGAGCAGCTTGGGATAGAAATCGGTGGATTTCTGAGGCATCTTCTGGCCCTGCTCCGACAGCTGGCGAACTTCATCCAGGCTGGTGGGATTGAGAAAAAAACCAAGCTGACATTCTCCTTGCTCCAGCTGGGCCAGCAGTTCCTCCCGATGGCGGAAGTAGGACACCTTGGCCTGACCGGAAGGATGCCGAGCATCCACACCCAGGGTGGGATGGAGGATTCCTTCATGGAGCACGTTGACATCCAGCTGACGTATGGAGCCGGTCATTCCCGCCATGAAGTCGTCATCGCCGTTGCTTTCCCGTAGCTGGAGAAGATAGTAAGAGGGGTTTCCCTGGACGGCCAGGCCGATTCGGACACCGGGTTTCTGCATCCCGGCTTCCAGATCGGCGAGAGATTGTATTTGTTCCGTTTTGAAATAGGGTTCCAGGCTGGACAGGAAGCTTTCCAGGTCGAACTCATCAAGGTTGTGAATCCCCCGGTGGGTCGGCAGAATCCTCAGTTCAGGACTGCTCAGGTTGAACAGCGTGACCATTCTTTTGTCAAAACTTTCCCCGCCGGTCACACTCCAGCCCTTGGCTCGACATTCGTCGTAATACAGTTGAGAGGTTTTGAATCGGTGGTGGCCGTCGGCAATGTAAAACCGACTGCCACTGAGAGTTTTGACAATCGGTTCTTGAAGATCTGCTGCGCTCAGTTGCCACATGCGGTGTCGATTGTTATCTGCGTCAGTGACTTCGATGATGGGGGCGTTGTCCTGTGTGAATTGGCGGATTAACTGGTCGACCTGCATGGAAGGGTCGGAGTAAAGCATGAAGATGGGGCCTTCGTTGGCTTCAGTTGATCGAATCAGGTTCAACCGGTCCTCAAGGGGGCGGTTCAGAACTCTCTCGTGTCCCATCACGGAATCCGGGTCTGCTTCAAGAGAGACCAGCCCCATGAAACCCAAACGTGACAGGCTCTGACCTTCAAATTGGAAGACCTGTTCATAGGGGTAAAAGGAGGGCGCATCATCTTGCTGGAGAATGCCAGTCTGGATCCACTGATTCAGGCTCTCACCGGCGTCCTTGTAGTCGCTGTTTTTGATGACCCTGACTATGTTGTTGGGGTGCCGTTCCAGGTACTCCTGACGCATGGACTCGGAAATCTTGTCATAGGGTTGGGTCACCACATCGTCCAGGGTGGCGATCTTCTCCGCACTGTACCGGTACCCTCGAAAGGGAAATACTTCAGCCATAGACCCCATGATATGAGAGCCACCGTCGATTTGCTATACTCCCGGCAAAAAGTTGCCGGAAATGTCCTCGAAAAAGTAGTGGAGTTGAGGGTAGGGTGAGTCAATATTTATCAGGCAAGGAAATTAACCCCGGTCCCATTGGTCCAGACACGACCATCACTGAACTCATCGATTCCTCTTTTGAGGCCTACAATGCGGCCCGTTTAAGGGAGGCCTGCCATCTGTTCGTTAACAAAATGCTGGCCGATGACGTCACGATTGGTCTCAGTCTGACGGGTGCGCTGACCCCGGCCGGGCTGGGAATGTCCTGTTTGATTCCGCTCATTGAGCATGGATTCATTGATTGGATCGTTTCGACCGGCGCCAACCTGTACCATGATGCCCACTTCGGAATCGGGCTTTCCATGCATCGAGGAAGGGCCAGGGTAAGCGATCCGGAGCTGCGCCGAGAAGGGGTCGTTCGCATCTATGACATTTTCTTTGACTATGATGTCCTTCTGACCACCGACCGATTTTTCCGGGAAGTGATCAAAGCCCCCGACTTCCAAAAGGAGATGAGTACGGCCGAGTTTCACTATAAAATTGGCGGCTATATCGAACAGCGAGAACAGGTGCTGGGACAGGAGACGAAGTCTCTGCTGGCTGTGGCTCACCGCCATAAAATCCCCATATACACCCCATCCCCGGGAGACAGTTCGATCGGGATGAACATTGCCGCCGAAGCTCTGGACGGAAATGGATTGCGGCTGGATGTCTCTCTTGACGTGAATGAAACCGCCGCCATCGTCCTGGCTGCCAAGCGGTCCGGGGGGCATAGCGGGGTCTTTATTCTGGGAGGCGGAGCTCCCAAGAACTTCCTGTTGCAGACGGAGCCGCAGATTCAGGAAATTCTGGGGATCGAGGAGAAGGGGCATGACTATTATCTGCAAATCACCGACGCACGACCCGATACGGGAGGCCTTTCAGGAGCCACCCCGGGTGAGGCCGTGAGCTGGGGGAAGGTGGACCCCGACCAGTTGCCCGACGCCGTGGTGTGCTACACCGATTCTACCCTGGCCCTTCCCCTGATCACCGCTTATGCTGTTGCCAACCACCCACCCCGTCAGCCCCGTCACCTGTACGCCGTGCTACCCGAGATGATGGAGGCCTTGAGAGTGGAACGTGAGGCTGTCAAAGAGGGTTCCAGCGGGAGTCCTCGGTAGGAGACGAATATGAATCTGAAAAATAAACGGGCGATTGTAACTGGAAGTACCAAGGGCATAGGCTTTGCCGTGGCTCAGGCTCTGATGCAGGAGGGAGCCATGGTGGTGATCAGTTCGCGCCACCGGAAGGATGTCGAAGAAGCGATGAGTCGACTCAGTCAACTTAAGAAGGGTAAGGTCACCGGAAAGCCCTGTGATGTCCGGGAGGCAGAGCAGGTCCAGGAACTTATTCAGTATGGTGTGGATACCTTTGGCGGAGTCGACGTGTTGATCAACAACGCGGGCATTGGCATCTTCAAATCGGTGGAAGACATGGCGCTCCAGGAGTGGCGGGATACGATCACCACCAATCTGGACGGAATCTTTTATGGTTGTCACTTTGTCATCCCTGTGATGAAGCATGGCGGCGGCGGATTCATCATCAATATCGGTAGTTTGGCAGGGAAGAATGCCTTCCCGAAAGGCGCTGCATACAATGCTTCCAAGTTTGGTCTTGGAGGCTTTAGCGAAGCCCTGATGCAGGAGGTCCGCCACGACGATATTCGGGTCGCCTATGTCATGCCAGGCAGCGTTGAAACCGAATTCGCCGGTCTTTCCTCTCAGGGGGACGATTCCTGGAAAATCTCTGCTGACGATGTGGCGGAGGTCGTGATTCAGACACTCAAACATCATTCTCGCTGCCTGACGAGCCGAATAGAAATGCGGCCTTCCAGGCCGCCCCAAAAATAAAAGGCGGAAGATCTGGACAATCACACCGAGGTAAAGCCCCTGGCGGGTTCGTATTCAAGAGAAATCTGGGGCTGGGCTTTTTATGACTTCGCCAACTCCGCCTTTCCAACCGCGCTGGCCGGCGTCATCTTCAGTGTTTACTTCGTGCAGGTGGTGGTGGGACCGGAAGGAATGCCTTTCGGGGACGGGGCGATCAGTGGCTCCTCGGTTTGGGGTTATCTGGTATCTGCATCCATGTTGCTGGTGGCGGTGAGTGCCCCTGTTCTGGGAGCGATTGCAGATCTTGCCGGCTCCAGGAAACGTTTCCTTTTCCTGTTCTGTTACGCGGGAGTGGCGGCCACCGCATTTCTTTTCCTGGTGGGTCCTGGAGACATCTGGTTGGCCATCATCTTCTACCTTCTGTCGAGTGCCTGTCTGGAATGGAGTCTCGCCTTTTACAACAGCTTCCTTCCCGAGATCACGACCCGGCAACAGATGGGAAGGATCAGTGGCTTTGGCTGGGCACTGGGGTATGTGGGAGGGGTTCTCTGTCTGATCCTCACGATGATCATGATCCGATGGCCTGAATGGCTTGCAATTCCGAATTCTGACTATCTCCCCGTCAGAGCCACGGCGCTCTTGGTGGCCCTGTGGTGGGGGCTTTTTTCGATCCCGACTTTCCTTTGGCTGCGTGAGTCAGCCCCCGTCCAGGAGCTTCCTCCCGGCACCAGTTATCTGAGAGTCGGCTTCAAGCGTCTTCTGCATACCCTGCGGAAGATTCACCAGTTCCGTGAGCTGGTGAAGTTCCTCATCGCCTTCTTGATCTACAACGATGGGGTGCAAACGGTGATCGTGATGGCGGCCATTTTTGGCGCGGAGGTACTCGGAATGTCTCAGGATGAGTTGATCGCCTGTTTCATTCTCATCCATGTAGTGGCAATCGTTGGGTCACTGGCTCTGGGCCATCTGGGAGATCGAATGACGACCAAGAGAGCCATCAACATCACGTTGTTGATATGGACGTTTGCAGTAGGATACGTCCTGGTAATCGAAGAGAGCTGGGAGTTTTGGGTGCTGGCTGGCATAGTCGGCTTTGTTTTAGGAGGGGTCCAGGCCTCCTCACGTGCACTGCTTGCCCAGTTTACACCCAAGGAAAACAGTGCTGAGTTCTTCGGGTTTTTCGCAACCGGTGGAAAATTTGCAGCCATTCTCGGGCCCGCTCTGTTTGCCTTGATTGCCGATATGACAGGCTCTGTTCGCTACGGCGTGGCCTCGGTCCTGGTTTTTTTCGTGCTGGGGTGGGGCCTCCTGTACTTCGTTGATGAGGAGAAGGGGATTCTGGAAAGTCACAATTCCGTTGAGTGAGAGGCTTCACCACAGAGACGCAGTCACGGATTTCCACCACAGAGGCACAGAGACACAGAGAAGAAAATTCTTTTCTTTTTCTTGACTCTCCAATCACAGCCGACACAGTAGGGGCGCATGGCCTAGGGTGTTTCAAAACCCAACTATCCAGGTTAATTGAGATTTTGAGACACTCTGTGTCTCTGTGGTGAATATCCTTACCCGTTCCGGTCCCTGGAATCACTCTTTCTTTCGTGAGAATCCCTGCCCGCTTTGTCGATGTCGGTGCGAAAATCAGGCCCGTCTATCGGGACCACCTCACACATCTCCATGATTCGGGAGAAGAGCCGTCTCCCAATGCGCTCTTCGAGAGTGTCTTTGATGACGGTGTTCAACTTGTCTGATCGGGATAGGCTTTTCTGCTTGGGTTGGAGTGGCCAGTTGGTGGAGAGAATGGTGAGTTTCTTATGGGTGTAACGATGATTGATCACGGTGCGGATGGTCTCCTGAACCCACTCGGTCGGCCGGCCGGTTCCCAGGTCATCCCATACCAACAGGTCGATCTCTGACAGGGGAAGCATGACCTCCCTTTCGGTTTCTGGAGAACCAGGTCCATAGGAGTACTGAAGCCGTCTCAAAAGCTCCGCCTCGTCCACGAAGGTCCCCGTCACCATTTTTTCTTGAATCAGGGTCTTGAGAATGGCGACCGAAAGGTGAGTCTTTCCCACTCCGCACGGTCCATGAAAGAGCAAGCCTCGTGGGACATCGGGGAAATCCTCGACATATTTACTGGCCCGCAGGTGGGCCTTTTCCTGTAGCCTGCTGAGATGGTTATATTCTTCGAATCCCCGGTCGAAGTAACGAGGGGGGATAGCGGCCTTTTCCAGGAGATGTCGCAGGCGTTCCTGAGAGCGACAGTCGGGGCACGGAATCACCGAATCAACGCCGTCATGAGTCTTGACCAGCCAACCCGATCCCCGGCATGCGGAGCAGGTCTGAGCGGGCCGAGGTTTTACTTTTCTGGTTGCCAGAACTCCTCCTTTTTACCGTCCATGATGTTTTCAAAACGAGCCATGACGAAGAGTAAATCGGACAGTCGATTCAAATAAATCAGGAGTTCAGGATTCCCGTCTTCCTTGTCACGGACCAGAGAAACCAGGTGTCGTTCTGCACGACGGCAAACCGTCCGGGCCAGATGAAGCAAGGCAGCCCCGGATGAACCTCCCGGAAGAATAAACTTTTTTAACGGTGGAATTTGTGACTCCAGGTCGTCAATCAGGGTTTCCAGCTCTCGCCAGTCGGTCTCGGCTATCCGGTCAATGCGCAGCTTCCCCTCCCGGGTCGTTGCCAGGTCTGCGCCGGCCTCGAAAAGCTTGCGCTGCAGGGACATCAGGAGGTCCTTGACCCGCTGAACCTGACAAAAGGCGTGGGCCGCTCCCAGGAGCGAATTGAGCTCGTCCAGGGTGCCGTAAGCCGTGACTCGGGCTGAGTCTTTAGACTCCTGTTCTCCACTGAACAAGGAGGTGTTCCCCTGGTCACCTCGCCCTGTATATATCTTCATTCGAGCGTTTCTCGTTAACCCGGATTAGACCGGATGATGGAAATTCAGACTAGATTAGCACGATAGCACGGGGAGGCCCAAAGAACAAAACCGGGGAAATAGGGGCTGCCGCGGCCCTGGATTTCCCGGTTGAACCACAGATCGTTTGGAACTAGAATGAATCCCATGAAGATTTTAAATTGCATTGTCTTGACTCTTTTGCTCGCGCCCCTGGCATCGGCACAGTCAACTCTTCTGGAAGTGGGTGACAAGGCGCCGGATTTCGAACTGCAGGATCAGGATGGGGAGACCGTTCGTCTCAGCGATCTGGCTGGTAGAAAGAACGTGGCGCTCGCCTTTTATGTCTTTGCTTTCACCCGTGGCTGAACGACTGAACTGCAACGATATCAGGCTGATATCGACTATTTTCAAGAGAACGATACGGAAATATTTGCGGTAAGCGTGGATGCCCGACCGACCCAGAAGAAATTTGCCGAAGAAGTAGGGGCGGAGTTCACGCTGTTGAGCGACTGGGAAAAGGAAGTCAGCCGACGGTACGGCGTGCTGAACGAGGAAAGAGGTATTGCACGGAGAACCACCTTCCTCATTGACAAAGAGGGCATCATTCGCCGAATTGATTCAGGAAGCGATGCTATAGATATCGCGGGCCTCAAGGACGCGTGTGCTCAGTTGCAGTAGCGAAGGGCCCTTGCCCCAATCGGTATAAGCCATTCTCTGTCGCAACTGTCCCGGTGCGCTATTGATCCAGAGGGTTATATGAGCAGGAAGTATCGACAGCACGGCTATCAGAGCGACTCCGGCGACCGAGAAAAAGGCCGGTCCCAGCCGAAACCCACCAAGGAAGGGCCCAGATCCCCAAAAATGCCTGGGTTTCACCAGGTCAGACGTTGTGCTATGTGTGGGGGCCAACTGCCTCGGAGTTTCAGCGAGATAGAAGTTTCGACTCGGTGCCCGAAGTGTGATGCCGCCCTCCATTCCTGTAAGAACTGTGTTTCTCTGGATCCAGCGAACCGCTTTGAATGCGCTCAGCCTATTACCGAACGAATCTCCCCCAAGGATGGCCAGAACGACTGCCAGTATTTCGAGGGCCGCACCACGGTGGAAAAGATGACCACCGACGGATCGCGAAAGCCTCAAGATTCACGTGACGCCTTCGACGATCTATTCAAAACATGAAAATTATCACCTGTCTAAAGGAAGTGCCCGCCCGCGATGCCCGTTACGAGCTGTCCAATGAGGGAACGGGCATCAAAGAGTCTGATCTGACTTTTGAGATCAATGAGTGCGATGAGTACTCCCTTGAAGAGGCTCTTAAGATGCGCGAAGCTCATGGCGGGGAAGTCACCATTGTGAGCGCGGGGCGTCAGCGAGCTGAAAAATCCATCCGGAAGGGACTGGCCATGGGCGCTGACCGGGGAATACTGATCCGGGATGAGGAGGGGCAGCTCAACAGTCCCCATGCCGTGGCGCTGGCTTTGGCTGAGGTCCTGAAAGAAGAAGAATACGATCTGATTCTTGCCGGCACCCAGTCTGATGACTGGAGCTATGCCCAGACGGGCGTTTTGCTGGCACAACTCCTGGGAATCCCACACGCCACTATTGTGATGGAGATTCAGGCGGATCCAACCCAGAACCGGGTCAAAGCCCTTCGGGAAATGGAGAGCGGCTGGTTCCAGTGGGTCGAACTCCCTCTGCCTTCGCTGCTCACGGTGCAGGCGGGGATTTCGCAGGTTCGTTATGCCTCTTTAAAGGGCATCATGCAGGCCAAAAAGAAAGAGATTCGTACCGTTGAACTGAGCGAGTTGAATCTCGACCTGGATTCGGCTCCACAGGTCGAAGTGCTGCGGGTCTACTTCCCTGAGGCTGAAAAAAAGGCGGAAATTCTGGAAGGGACAACCGAGATGGTCGTTGAACAACTGGTGGAGAAACTCCGAAAGGAAGCTAAAGTACTGTAATCTCGTCTCTTCGCTGTTCGGTCCATACTCAAGAACCAACCCCGAACCAACGAACAAACGAAAGAACGAACCCCCATGTCTGAAGCAATTTACGTTCTGATTGATCACTCCCAGGGAGAGATTCGAACCACCTCGCTGGAAAGCCTGGTGACCGGCCAACGAATGGCCGAGGATTCAGGCTTCTCTCTTCATGCCCTTATTCTCGGTCACCAGGTCCGTTCTTTGGCCGATCAACTGGCCACCAGGAAGGTGGAGTCTGTCGTATGGGTGGATGATCCCAAACTAAGGGACTATGACCCTGATGTCTATTGCGAAGCTCTGAGTCAGATCCTGACAGAGAATCCACCCCATATCCTGCTGATGGGGCACATCTACCAAAATATTGATCTGGCGCCAAAGCTGGCGGCTGCCATCAACAAGGGATTGGTCACTGATTGCATCGGCTACCGTAAGGTGGAAGAGGGATTTGTTTTTGTTCGCCAGATGTTCAGGAACAAGCTCAATGCCGATGTACAAATCCGTTCGGCAAGCCCATGGATCGTGACACTTCAGCCTGGATCCGCCACGGTGGATGATCTCGAGGAGGGAAGTGCAGAGGTCGTTGAGCGATCCGCAGACCTTTCGACCGTCGAAGTTCGCCGTAAATCCCTGGAGGCTTTTGAGCCCATAAAAGGCAAGGTGGATCTTTCCAAGGCCGAGAGCATCATCGGTGTGGGGAGGGGCATCAAAAAGGAAGAGAATCTTAAAATCATCGAGGCCTTGGCAGAGGCTCTCGATGCCGAAGTAGCGGCGAGTCGTCCGGTTGTCGATAATGAATGGCTCACCCGAGACCGCCAGATTGGAAGTTCCGGGCAGACGGTGGCCCCGCGTCTGTATGTTGCTTGTGGAATTTCCGGGGCGATCCAGCACATTGTGGGGATGAAGAACTCAAATTGCATCGTGGCCATAAACAGTGATCCCAATGCGCCCATTTTCAATATAGCCTCATACGGAATTGTCGGCGATCTATTTGAGATCGTCCCCGCCTTAACCAAAAAGCTCAAGGGCCTGTAACAGCCGGAATCATGCATAAGTTGTCTACTGCAGTGCCGCAAACATCCACGCTGACTGTGTTGTGCTTCCTTGGGCTCCTCGGCGTACTGCAAGAGTACCCCTGCGGGGCCCTTCGTCGCACGCCTTGTCATCGCGGCGCCTGCG
>JAZFRU010000174.1:0-2369 GCA_036445815.1 Acidobacteriota bacterium
GCAGCTGGCAGCCACGAGCTTACAACCCCTTGGTCTACGACATTCACAGTGAAGGTCTCCGCTTGAGGCCGACCAGGATCTACCAGAAAGACGAGCTGGTCGAGGCCATCTACACGCTGATCCTGGATAATGTGCGCCAGAAAGATCTCGTGCACATGGATCACCTGGCCATGAACGGTGCTCTGAAATTCGCCGAGAAAAGGCTGCTGGAGCTGCTGGAAAAATATGGAAGAGATGCGATTTCTTCCAGCCTTCAACAGATGTGGGAGGCCACCCGTGTGGCCGTGAAATCGGAGATTGCGGCCTGGCCCGACGGCGACTATGAGGGCCAGAGTTCCTGCGACGACGATGGGATGACTCTCGACGTTCCGGTCACCGTCCGGGTCAAGGCAAAGATTCAGGGGGATCACCTCATGCTCGACTTTTCCAAGAGCGATCCCCAGGTCAAGGGCATCATCAATGCACCCATCAGTCTGACCCATGTCAAAGCCTCCTATGCGGTTTACTGTTGTTTTCCTCCCGAGCTCTCCCGCCACTATAACCAGGGAAGCTACGATGCCTTCGAACTGGTGACCAAGCCCGGGACGGTGACCGACGCGCGATACCCCGCCCCCGTGGGTGCCTGCCCGCTGATTGTTGCGGCCCAGATTCTAGAGGCGGTGTGGATGGCTTTGGGGCAGGCCATCCCCGAAAAAGTTCCTGCAGCCAACACCAGACCTCTGTGCGCGGGGGTATTTGGCGTGGATCAGAGAAAAGGCAGGCTGTTGAGTTATGCCCATTTTTGGGCCGAAGGGGGCAACGGAGCACAGCATGGTTGTGACGGCTGGCCAAACTCGGGTCCCACCAGCGCTCTGGGAACTCTCAAGAAGCCCTCCATTGAACTCTCCGAAGCTCTTCTCCCTTTTCGAGCCATCCGTTACCAGATCCATCAAGATGCCTGCGGCCACGGTCGATGGAGAGGAGGGCCGGGAACCATCTGGGAAGTCGAGAACCTGGGTCAGGAAGCGAGAGTGCTGACCGGCAATTGCGATGGGGTCACAACGATTTGCCCGATGGCGGGCAGAGTTGGAGGGCAATCGGGCAAATTGAATCAAATGGCCCTGATCCGCGGATCTGAGGAGATTCCTATTCGAGCTGCCCGCAACCTTACATTACAGCCAGGTGACCGTTTCCGGATGATGAGTGGAGGCGGGGGAGGAGTGGGAAACCCCCTGGAACGGGACACCGAGAAAGTGCGGGGAGATGTGGAGGAAGGTGTCCTGTCTTTCGAGACGGCCCGCCAGGTTTACGGAGTCGTTCTAAACGCCACCAACTATGAAGTGGATCGTGAGGCCACCGATCGGATGAGATCCGAACTCCTGGCAACGGCGCCCAGCCAGGATTATGCTTAGTACGAGAAACCAGCGAAGAAAGATGAGGTAGATCTGAGATGTCGCAAAAAGTCGATCCAGTCACCACCGCTATCCTGCAGGATATTTTACTGAGCATCACCCGCCAGATGGACTCCTATATTGAGCGGGCGTCCCCGAATTTTGTCACCGCTGTGATTCATGACGTCTCCACAGGGGTCTTTACCGACAAGGGGGAAGTGATCGCTCTGGAGTCTCACATCTCCAACCAGTCGATCGGCTATTTTCAAATCGGGCTGCTCCTTGAAGAGTTCGACGAGATCAATCCAGGAGACGTGTTTGTGATGTGTGACCCCTATTTGGGCGCCGGAACCCATCCCCCGGATTGGAGTTTCTTCCGGCCCATCTTCTACAAAGGGAACCTGGAATTCTTCGTCATGATTCGAACCCATCAGGTCGACAACGGCAGCTGGCAGCCGCGGGCCTATAACCCCATGGTCTACGATCTTCACAGTGAGGGTCTCAGGTTGAGGCCCACCCGGATCTATGAAAACGACAAACCGGTTGAGGCCATCTACACGCTGATCCTGGACAATGTACGTCGCAAGGATCTCGTGCAAATGGATCACCTGGCCATGAACGGCGCCATGAGACTTGCCGAGACAAGGCTGCTGGTGCTTCTGGATAAATATGGAAGGGACACGATTTTTGCCAGCGTTGATCAGATGTGGGAGGCCACCCGTTTAGCCGTGAAGTCGGAGATTGGGACCTGGCTAGACGGCGAGTATGAGGGCGAGAGTTCCTGCGATGATGATGGGATGACTCTGGATGTTCCGGTAACGGTCCGGGTCAAGGCAAAGATTGAGGGCGAGAGCCTGGTGCTCGACTTTTCAAAAAGCGATCCTCAGGTCAAGGGTATCGTCAATGCCCCCAGAAGTCTGACCCATGTGAAGGCTTCCTATGCGATTTACAGTTGTTTTCCGCCCGAGCTTTCTCGTCATTACAACCAGGGAAGCTACG
>JAZFRU010000175.1:0-3488 GCA_036445815.1 Acidobacteriota bacterium
CCAATCGGCAGGGCCGGGCACCGGCAGGTCAGCTCCCAGGACACGGCCAGAAGGCCACGCTGAAGCCCAGGCCAGAGTGGCCCCGAGGCCGCCAACAAATTCTCTTCGGCTCCAGTGGGAAGCCTTCTTTCCTTTCATCGGTCACTCCTTCCGCATCAAGCAGGCATTCAACTTTAGACGTTCTTTTTCTATCGCCATGGGAATTTCCGTTCCAGAACCTCAAGGGGACAGGGGATGACTTTTTTCTGGACGATCTCGTCTGATTTTAGGTACTCTAAAAGGCGTGCAGCATCTGGATACATAACCGCCCGCCCCTCCCGATTTCCGTATCCAGGAGGTTTCTCTCCCGGCCCTCCGGGCCTTCCCACTACAATTCGACCCACCATACCCAGATACTCCTGAGGTTGTGAATAGTAGTCATAGGTCCCCTCCACCTCGAACGTCCATCGGAAGACTCCATCATCTGATCCCATCGTTTTGGAATCGAAGGGCTCGGCACTCTCAGGGATGCGGAGCTCGCGATTTTCAAACGAGGGATGAAAAGCCGTAACGGTACGCCTTCGCAGCCCCACCCACTCGACGGTCTGACCGACCTCGACATAGAGACCGGCAGGATTGAAATAGTAAATTCCCCTTCGGTAGCTAAACAGCGCCAGGATTCTGAGCATATCGGGACTTGAGGTTTTCGGAGCTTCAGGTGGAAGCCCCCCCTGGGAAAAACTGCCCATGCTGACCATGCCGCTTCCGGCTAAAAGGAAAAACTCTCGGCGGTCGATCTTTGTAGACATAGAAACACTCCTCCTAAAAGGACATTCACGTGAGGTCTGTCACTGCCATGGCGACTGTTTCCCTATAGCGGTCACTGTATTCATATCCCCGCAATTCTTATGCCATGGCTTCTATCTGGCTGAGGTGGAGTGCTTTGGCTCCCGGGAAACCTCGATTTCACCCTCACGGCGGGGAATTTCACCCTTCTCGATGGTCAAAACCCCCTAAGACGCTTTATGACATCGGAGAGCAGGACGGCATCCACTACCTGGTCATGGAGCACCTCGTGGGGAAGACGCTGTCTGCTCGGCTGGAGAAAGGAGCACTTCCGCTGGACCAGACCCTAGAGTTCGCAATCCAGATTGCCGATGCTCTGGATAAAGCCCACCGGCAGGGTGTGGTGCATCGGGATCTGAAGCCTGGCAACATCATGCTGACCAAATCGGGGGCCCAGCTGCTGCGACACATAAAGCGGATTCTTGTCCGATGTCGGAGAGATGTTCAACGGAATAACTCAGGGCCTGAAGCGGACATCAGTTTTCTGTTCCTCTAAACTGATCCTAGCTGCGATGTAAAGAAGACGGTTTCTCCCAATGAACATAGCGAATATCAACTGGCGGCAGCCCGCGCGTAGACCACGAACCACCGCTCGGGCATACCCGCACCGGAAGGGTTGTTCTCACCCTGGAACAGGTCGAACTCGTCGACCAGCTGGAAGCCGATGTTCGACATCCAGAAATCCACCTGCTCCCTCGTGATCCGGTTTTCAGGCACATCCCATTTTTTTGCGATCGGGTCGTCGTACTCCTGCTCGATGATCACGATGTGGCCGTCCGGCTTCAAGTAGGAGGCCAGCAGCTCCAGATAGGTCTGCCGCTCGGGAACGTTGTGAAAGACATCATGGAAATAGGCGATGTCGACCTGATTTGGCGGGAGGCTCGGATCGTCCGGCTTGCACAGGATGGTCTCGATGTTGGTGACGCCTTCCTTCTTCGCCTTCTCATTGACGTAGTCCATCAGCTCGGGCCAGAGATCGACAGCCAAGACCCTGCCCGAAGGCCCAACCGCCTTAGCAAACGGGATCGTGAACGCACCGGGCCCGGCACCGATGTCGGCGATGACGTCACCATCCTTCAGCGCCAAGGCCGCGATCACGGAATCGACTCTCAGGCCTGGGAGCCTGTCCGGTCGCTCCAATCGTTCGATCCACGTCTCGCCGCTGGTCATATCGCGGGACTCGACCCGCGGCTCCTCAGAGGCTTCAAGGGGTTGTTGCTCGACCTCCGACTGCACGGAGGAACTCCCGCCGCCGCCGCAGGCCACAGCCACCAAGCTGGCTGACACGATCAAGAAACACTTCACAGAATTCCGCACCGCACGCTCCTTGTATGAAGGGGGCTACTCCATTGAGAATGGGGGAAGATCGATTCACCTCCACATTGGAAGGATATTCGCGTAAGGTCTGTCACACGCAAGATCTTCCCTCCTTACCCACGTTTCTCGACCGGCACATAATCACGTGTGTCGCTACCGGTATAGACCTGTCGAGGCCGGGCGATCTTCTGCTCCTTGTCCATGAGCATCTCCTGCCACTGGGCCAGCCATCCGGAGGTTCGAGGAATGGCAAAGAGCACCGGGAACATGTCCACCGGAAAACCCATTGCCTGATAAATGATCCCTGAATAGAAGTCCACATTGGGGTAGAGCTTTCGCGACAGGAAGTACTCATCTTCGAGGGCGATTCGCTCCAACTCCAAAGCGATCTCCAGTAAGGGATTAACGCCGGTCACCGAGAACACCTCGTGGGCCAGCTTTTTAATGACGCGGGCCCTGGGATCGTAGTTCTTGTAGACGCGATGGCCAAACCCCATCAGGCGCCCAGCCTTGCCCGTTTTCACCTTCTCGATGAAGTCGTGGACGTTCTTGGTGCTGCCGATTTCTTTGAGCATTCGAAGCACCGCCTCGTTGGCGCCCCCGTGCAGGGGACCATAGAGCGCCGCTGCCGCTGCTGCGGTCGCCGAAAAGGGATCGGAGTGTGAACTCCCGGTCCCTCGCATCGAGCTGGTGCTGCAGTTCTGCTCGTGATCAGCATGAAGGATGAACAGCACATCCAGTGCTTTGCTCAAAATGGGATTCGGCTCGTACTTCAGCTCCGTCGTCTTGTACATCATGTTCAAGAGATTGCCCGCGTAGAAGAGGTCATTGTCCGGATAGGCATATGGAAGACCGCGACTATGCCGATAGGCAAAAGCCGCAATGGTGGGCATTTTGCCGATCAACCTCCAAATCTGCTTGTGGCGGGCTTCCTCGTTAAAAATGTTCTTGGCATTAGGGTAGAAGGTCGACAGAGCACCGACCGTTCCCACCAACATACCCATGGGATGGGCGTCATAGTGAAAGCCCTCCATGAATTTCTTGATGTTCTCATGGATCATGGTGTGAGAGGTGATGTTGTGAACCCACTGGTCCAGCTCATCCTTGAGGGGCAGCTCGCCGAAGAGGACCAGATAGGCGGTCTCCAAATAAGAGCTCTGCTCGGCCAGTTGCTCGATTGGATATCCTCGGTAGCGGAGAATACCCCTCTCCCCGTCGACAAAGGTAATACTGCTTTTGCAGGACGCGGTGTTGGTGTAGCCGGGATCATAGGCCAACAAACCGAAGTCGTCCTCAGAAACCTTGATCTGCCGCAGATCCAAGCAGTTGATCGAGGCTCCGTAAGT
>JAZFRU010000176.1:0-6249 GCA_036445815.1 Acidobacteriota bacterium
CAGATGCCCTTACCGAAGGGACACCTCTCTGTCTTTCATCGAGGCTACCAACCAGAGCAGCAAGACCGCCACAGAACCCAGTTGGATAAATACGGCCTTGGGTAGGCTGTATCCAGCAGCATACCCACTTCCGGTCAGTAATGGCGCTAACCCGACCAGGAGCCAGGTTGCCCAGATCGCTGCATCTCGGGAATAACCTCCAGCCATCGGGCGCTGTCTGCCTGATCGTTTCGACATTGGCTTTCGAGGGAAATGCGATGTTGTAGTTTTTGTAGATGCTTATCAGAGCACTTGCCACTCAAGAGTAACACAGTGTTTGATACCCAGGACCCATGTCAACATCGCAACAGGCTTTCAGAGTGTGCGAAACGGCCTGACCCGGAATCGGCGCAAGACTTCTTTCTTTCGTGAAACCTTAAACGTGAAACTTGAAACGCGCTGGTCGAAGACCAGCGGCCGAGGCGCCTCCCACACTCCGGCCCCACGTGACACGTTAAACGTGAAACATGAAACGCGCTTAGCGCTAGCTTAGCGGTTCACCCTCCCACAACTCCAGACACTCCTGATAATCCTCCGGCGTGTCCATATCCTTCATGATGTAGGGATTATTGACCGGTACCCGGAAGGCCGCCCTCTCATACTTCCTGATGACCCCATTGACGGGATTCTCGGCCTTGAGAGCCAGAATCTCAGGCGCCACCTCGCGGTCAAACAGAACTGGGCGGCCCGGTTGACCTTCGAATTCAGGGATGAAAATTCTCGCTTCCGAGGGCCTCTTGCCATAGGCCTGAACCAGAGCGTCGATTTCTCTTCGGGTCACCAGAGGATGATCGACCGGAAGATTCAAGAAGGCCCGGGTCTCCGGATTTAAACTTCGGAGGGCGCACTGAAAGGAACCGGTCTGACCCTGCCGGTACTGATCGTTGACCACCACACGAACTCCCGACAGGTCCACCTTCTCCTCGATCTTCTCTCTCTCGTGTCCCAGGACCACCACGATCTCATTCACGGTCGAGCGGCGGCATTCCTCAAGGAGGCGAAAAAGGAGAGGCTTCCCTCCAAAATCCAGCAATGGTTTGGAGGTCTTCATGCGGGAAGAGAGACCCGCCGCGAGTATGATCTGGGTAATCATCTTTCAACACAGAGCCACAGAGAAGAGAATTTCACCACAGAGACACAAAGACACAGTGAAGAAAAATCCTTTTCTTTTTCTCCCACCACAGGGGTAAGGAAAAGAAAAAAAGAGTTCTCTGTGTCTCTGTGCCTCTGTGGTAAAAACCCTGTGCCTCTGTGTCTCTGTGGTGAGTTTCTTCCCTGTGGTTACTCTTTCTCGGCTTTCATCCGATCGGCATGATATTCCAGCAGCCGATCCATCCAGTGAGGGATGTCGAAGTCGGGCAGACCGGCTTCCTTCCAGCTTTCATAGCCCTTGTAGAGGAAGTCGCGGGGAGGAAGAGACAGATCCGTGTAGGTTCCCTTGGCGGTGGCATCGATGACCAACTTGGAGGAGACTTCATTTTCTCCCGAGGGATCGTAGATACTGTAGACATCATCAATGACCACCAGATCGCGGGCCGGATTCACTCGGGCGTTCAAGGCCATATCCAGATGCTGCTGGTGGCGGATATCAATATCCGTGTCCACCACCATCACGGTCTTGAAGAAAACACCCATTTCGGCGACCATGCGGCCCACTTTCTTTCCATGTCCTGGGTAGAGCGGGTCCATCTTGATCACGATATGGCCCAGCAACCCGCCGTGGGTCTGGTTGAGTGCCACATCCACCACGGTGGGCTCCGCCCAGTCATCGACCAGCTGCTTGTGGATGACGCACTCATTGGCCAGGCCTTGAATCAAGGTACTTTCGCTGGGAGGATGCTGGCTGATATAGCCGTAATAGATGGCATCTTTGCGGTGAGTAATGCACTGGACATCGAAGAAAGGTCTCATCCCAACGTCGCCCATGTAGCCGGCAAATTCTCCAAATCCATCTTCCTTCATTCGACCGGTGGGATCAATGAGCCCTTCCAACACGATTTCCGAACTGGCCGGCACCAGGAGATCCACACTCTTGGCCTGTACCATTTCCACGGCCGAGCCTTTGAGTCCTCCAGCCGTCGTGATTTCATCGACACCCTTGGGTAAGGCCGCCGACGTTGCCATGTGCACGGCAGGTTCACAGCAAATCGCGACCGCCACCGGAGCGGGCTTCCCTTTTTTCGCGTAAGACTCGTAATTCTGGTAACCCTGGCGTCCGGGATTGGTATTCAAGGTGATCCGGTTCCCCGACTGCACCTGACATCGGTAGGTCCCCATATTCTGGACGCCGGTGTCATGGTCCCGGGTTATCACGCATGCCGTAATACAGGGTCTGACGTCCTTCCCCGGGGTCCAGATCGGGACCGGCAAATAGGAAAGATCCACGTCATCTCCCTGGATCACGACATCGTGCAGGGGAGAAGAATCTACGACCTGAGCCGGAATGGGGTTCCTCAAGGCCTCCAACCACGCCTCATGGATTCTCTCGGGAGTCGTCCCCAGAGCCAAGGCATAGACCTCACGCGAAGCCCCGATCAATGGGGTGGCAACAGGAATATCAGAGCCCTTGATATTTTCAAACAACAGGGCGAAACGATCTTCCATCCTAAGGCCCTGGTAGATCCACCGCGCCACGCAGGCGACTTCCCACTGGTGATCCACTTCCTTCTGGACGCGGCGAAGTTTTCCATGGGACTCCAGTAACTCCATCAAGTCCCGCATGCTCGAGCACATCTTCCGACCTTCTACTTTTTTATCTTTTTCAACAGTTACAGTCATAATTGAAATTTTCTCTGAACTGGCCAGGATTGTAAAGCCTCTTGGGGCTCACGTTTGCTCGTTCTTTCGATTGATCGTAATTTCGATTGATCGTTTGTTCGTACCTTGGCTGCGTCGTGGATGAGAAACAGACAACAAGGTAATGAAGTCACGCGGCGTTCTTCTTTGCCATCACTCCCCAAAAATGAGCCAGCGCCTGCATGCCGAAGGCAGCAGCCAGAATGATCCCCAGGGAGACCAGTGCCGAAACGACCGTCGTTCCCAGGGGCCCCGTCATGAGGAGTTCAGGGCGGTACATGACCAGGAAAGGAATGAGATATCCGGCGATACCCAGACGAAAGGCTGTGAATCCGGTGGCCGTCACCGGAGAACGGGCAATGGCAGCAGCCGCATAGGCCGCCAGCGCCACCGGAGGAGTGATGGCTCCAATGGTACTGCAGAAAAAGATGAAAAAATGAGAGGCCAGCGGTTCAAATCCCGCTTCCACCATGGCAGGGACCGTCAACCCCGCCAGGATGATGTAGACGGCCGTGGGCGGTACGGCCATGCCCAGACAAAGTGAGGCACTCATGGCCACCAGGAGCAGTAAAAACGGTTGGCCTTCCGCCATACCGGTCAGGGCCCCGGACAGAGTAAAACCCAACCCCGTCAGACTGATGACTCCCACAATGATGCCGGCTGAACCACAGGCCACGGCGATCGGGATGACTTGCCTACCGGCTTCCTCCAGGGCCTCGATCACCTTGCCAAAGCTGATTCTGGTATGGGATCGAAGCAGCGAAAGTCCCACCGTTAATCCCATGGCCCAGAAGGCGGAAGACATCAGGCTGCGGCCATTGAAGATAAGATACACCAGACCAATCAGTGGCGGCATCATGTGCCCATACCCCAGCAGAGTCTTGGACAGGCTGGGTAAAGTTTCGTCAGGAGAGACTCGGAGGTCCTGCCTCCAGGCCATCAAGTAGACCACCGCCATGAGCGAGAGGAAATACAGGAGCGCCGGTATTACCGCCGCTCTGGCCACTTCCACATAGGAGACACTCAAGAACTCGGCAATCAGAAAAGCCCCGGCACCCATCAAAGGTGGGGTGAACATACCTCCCGCTGAAGCCACTGCGGAGATGGCCCCTGCCACACGGGCTTCGAACCCAATTTTCTTCATCAAGGGTATGGTGAAGTTTCCGGTGGTCACCACATTGGCTACTGGAGAACCGGAGAGCATTCCCATAATCGCGCTGGACAGAATGGCGGTCAGCGCCGGGCCGCCTCTGAGACGGCCCGTGAGGGTGTAGCTCAGATCAATGAACCAGCGGTCGCCCCCGGAGCGGGTCAACAGCATTCCGAACAACACGAACATGATGACGTAGGTGGCGGATATCTCCATGGGGAGACCGTAGATGCCGCTGCTTCCCATATAGAGGGTGCCTACCAGTCGCGAGACGGAATAGCCCTTATGAAGAAAGATTCCGGGTGCAAACTGCCCGAACAGTCCGTACAGGATGAAAACCACGACCAGCAGGGGAAGAAACCAACCGATGGTTCGACGCGTCGCCTCCAGCACCAGAACCGTCATGAGGCATCCTGCCACCATTTCCCACCCGGTGACCAATCCGGTTCGCTCGATGTAAAACTGCCAGTCCAGAATAATGAACACACTGGAAGCCAGAGCCAGTCCGGACAGGAGTATCCCCCCCCATCCCGGCCTGCTCTTGACGGACCGATCCATTCCAGACATCAAGAAGCAGGCAGTGGCCAGCAGGCCCCAGTGCACCATACGATTGTAGTTGGGTGCCAGGACGCTGAAGGCATTGGCATAAAGGGCAAAAACAGAGGTCCCGATCAAAAGGCACCGAATGATGATTTGCCAGGGACCGGAGGGACGGGATGGAGTATTCACTCTGACGCGGTTCCTGTAGAGGCATCTTCCCCTGCACCTTCGGGAGAGACTTCCTCCGGTTCAGGCCAGACGCCCTGCTCTCGGTAATAGCGAATGGCTCCCTCATGATAGGGAATCAATCCGCCGGTGGCCGCGTTTTCCAGTCCAAAATTCTCGAGAGTCGGATGGCTCCGGCGCAGGACATCCAGATTCTCGAAGGTCGCCTTGATGACCTGGTATATGACCTCATCAGGAACATTGGCATTCGCCACCACCCCATTGGCGGTACCCACCGTGGGAATTTCCTCGGTGACCTGCTGGTAGGCATCGGCCGGTACCACGACATCGAGATAGTAAGAATAGGCGCCCAAAACCTTCTCTCGGGCTTCCTGGGAAACGGGAAGAATTCGGTAATCATGAACGGCTCCAAACTCACTGATAGCCGCCACAGGAGGTGA
This sequence comes from Acidobacteriota bacterium, assembly GCA_036445815.1. Lineage (GTDB taxonomy): Bacteria > Acidobacteriota > UBA6911 > RPQK01 > JADFOI01 > JAPYTY01. The sequence continues at coordinate 5,152 of JAZFRU010000176.1, forward strand.
GACATAAAGAACTGCAACATCCACTCGTCGATCCCCAAGAGATGTCAGGGATTGCCCATAGGGAAGATAGACAGGTGAGATATCCTCGAAGGAAAACCCACATCCTGCGGAAAAGATCTCCCGAAGATTAGGGATACTTCCATGACCTGCCGGCCCCACGGCCACCTGGAGCCCCTTCACCCCACAGATGTCCTTGAGAGGGGACTCCTTCAGCACCACCATGTGCAGCCTTCCAACTTCGACACTGGCATAGAGCATCCTGAGATCTGGAAAGGGTTGGTCGAAAGGCGGTTCGCCTCGGAAACCCTGCTGGGCAAGCTTAACAATGGTGAAGCCCATGTCCGACTGTCCGGTTCCCACCAGGCGAGTATTTTCCACCGCTCCACTGGTCACCTCGGCAATCGCCCTCATCTGGGGAGCCGAGTCCGTGATCAGATCGGTGAGTACGCCACCCACGACGTACCACATGCCTCCGGGAGGAGATGAGGCCAGGGTTACCACGGTAGTGGAACCGCCGGAATTCTCGCCACTGCTGCACGAAACTGCCCCCAGGACCAGGACCAAAAGCAAGGATAGAGACACTCCAAGCCGAACTGGATTTTTCATATCCGCCAAATCTAGCTGATCACGACTCAAATGTAAAAGGCGAAAGCGTTTCACCACAGAGACACAAAGCGCCCTCGCTCCGCTCGGCCGCGTTTCAAGTTTCACGTTTCACGTTTCACGAATGAATAGAAGAGCCGCTCACAGAGCGGCGGGTCAGGGGGCAGCAGGCGGGCGTAACCCGTCGGAGTCAGCGGGCAACTGGTCAGCCGGTCAGCAACCGCCCTTACCCTCTCTTCACCAACGACCGCAATAATTTGAGGTTCCTCTTATCTTCTCGGTGGGTTTTTCCCTTGGGGGTCTCCAGGATTTTTGGAACCCCGATGAGACGCTCATCATTGAGAATCCAGCCAAAACCCGATTCCCCAATCTTTCCGCGACCGATGTGCTCATGGCGGTCGACCCGGCTTCCCCATTCCCGCTTGCTATCGTTGAGATGAAACACCTGCAGCTTGTCCAAACCGATGGTCTGATCAAAGCGCTCCATGGTTTTTT
>JAZFRU010000177.1:0-2253 GCA_036445815.1 Acidobacteriota bacterium
GAGACGCTGGAACTGAGCCACCTTGAAAGCGAAAACAAAATCCTTCGTCAAGCAACCCGGTTCCGATCCAACCGCAATCTTCTGAGTCAAAATCCTAACTGGGAGAAATCCGCCTAGCCCGCTGGTCGAAAACCAGCGCGTTTAACGTTTCAGGTTTAACGTTTCACGAAACCGGAGAAGAGCCTCTCATAGATCGGCTCTCCGAAATCGGCATACTGAGATGCCTTCCTCAATTCGAAAGTCGCCCTCCAGCCAGTGGTCGGGGACTTCGTGAAACATGAAACGTTAAACGTTAAACGCGACCGGTCAGTTCGCCATGAAGTCTCGACTCACCACATCCCAGTAATCACGATAGGGTCGCTCCTGCTGAAGATGGAGAAAAGTTTCCAGACGCTGCAAAAGGGAAGTGACCACATATCCCGGTCGAGTCAGGGGATGTACACGCCTGTAGTTGAAGTAGCTGCGGATAACCACGCTGTCTCGATCCATCGGAAGATAACTCAAATTCTCAATAAACGCCGGAAATCGTCCATCCTGAAGTAAGTACGACTCCACATTGGACAGATACACTGCAGAGACCAGATAGCCTCTTTTTTCAAGGTACTTCCCCACACTCCGCACGGCTTTCGGACCGGCTAAATCGCCAATGACGGGCACCACTTGATTGCGGGACTGGAGTTGTTTAAGAAATTGGAACCCACTCTCCGAGTTCAGATAATGATTCAATCCACCCTGACCATCTGCTTCTGTGATCAATTGTTGATAAGTCGGATAGTAGGAACGGGACCGCCGGCCATGACTTCGGAATCTCAACTGCAGGTTCTCTTCAAAAAAAGCGCCTGCTATATGCCGAATGGTTGCACGATCGTCCTCCCGTGTGAGCCTCGGAAAACGGGTCCGGATGGCGGACCAGATTTCATTAAAATGAGCTTCAAACAGCTCGGAACTGGATGAAAAGCCTCTGAAATGCTCAACCAGTGTGGCTGCATCCGCCTGGACATCGGCCTGAAATCCGCTGGGAATCTGCTTGCCAAACAGATACGAAAGATACTCCCACCGGTCTGCCGAGAACTCGATAATCTGTTTGAAAAAGAGCTGTTGCAGCAGATTGTCTCGGCGCACATCGATGATCACCGCGAACTGAGGTTGTACATGAACCATGTAGGTGAAGTTCTGATCAGGTCCTACTCCGAGATACGCTCCTCCCTTGCGAGTCACCTCCCTCAGTTTGGGTATCACATGGACATGGGAGATTTCATTGGAGATCAAATTGTCGGTGTCAAAGTACCTTGGAGCTCCACTGACGGCCAACGACACCTGCTCCAACTCCTGATCGGTCAGGAATGTGGCGTCGGGTACCTGGGCCGCCCAAGGGTAAAAGACGGCGACAAGGGACAAGAAAATGAGGGCTGTAAGGGCTGCTGTAACTCCTCGCATTAGGACACCTGAAAGGTCTTCGATGACTTCGAGCCAACTGTCTTCCGGACAGGTTATAATAATATTGGCCCATGCGTACAAGCATTTTTTTGCTAATCTCCCTGTTACTTTTCGCAGGAACTGGAGACGATGATCCAAGCCGTTCCGGTGATCCAGATCCGGCCGAATTCACTTTTTTAAGGCTCGTCTATTCCGGAAACGGTTGGATGGGGCGATCGTGGGCCATCGACTTCCCCAAGGCGGATCGCCAGTTCATTTACGGGCTGGGAAAACTGACTGATTTCGGTTTCGTGAACCCTCGTCAAAAGGCACTGCCCATCATGGATCCGGATCTGTACCGTTACCCCTTCGTCTACGCCGTTGAAGTGGGAAACATGCGACTGTCGGATCGAGAAGCCCAACAATTGAGAGAGTACCTGCTGCGGGGCGGCTTCCTGGTTGTGGATGACTTTCACGGAGAATATGAGTGGCAGAACTTCTACTCACAGATCAAAAAAGTCTTCCCCGAATATGAGCCCATCGACCTGCCCTTGAGCCATTCTATCTTCCACTGTTATTACGACATCCAGGAACTCATCCAGGTCCCCGGACTTCAATTTGTCTACAGTGGAAGAACCTGGGAAAAGGGGGGCTACCAGGCTCATTACAGGGGCATTCAGGACGACACCGGCCGATTGATGGTCATGATCAACCACAACGTTGACCTGGGCGATGCCTGGGAGTGGGCCGAGGCGGAGGAGTATCCGCAGGAGTATGCCAATCTTGCCTTCCAGCTGGGAATCAACTACATCATTTACTCGATGACACACTAGCCCG
>JAZFRU010000178.1:0-4011 GCA_036445815.1 Acidobacteriota bacterium
TCGCCGTGGTCGACGCTCAGGGCACAGGTTCGCTCAATGGGTTCTTCCTTTTTCATTGCGGAGACCGTCGCCAGCGCCGCGCCGCAGCTCCTACAGTGTTTCGTGGTGCCGCAACCTGCCGGCCCCTCGCTGGCATGTTCACATCCGAGCACGTCTCCTATTCGAAGTCCGAGTATGTCGCTTATGTTTTCCACTCCGAGGTGAGAGAGCATCTCCTGGTTCACCGAGACAACCTGGCGCTTGTCGTTTAGTATTGCGAGCAGGCCCGCCACGGACTGTACGAGCCCCCTGACTACGGAGCTGCTTGCAATGTTCGCCACTTCCCGTTCCAACTGCTCCTTTGTTGCACGCTCCGCGGGTGCGAAGAAGGTGTCGAGTACAGCAGAAGAAGTTCGTTGCTTGGAATCCATAAAGTCCTCCCAGTTCACTGGTTTAACCAGTTTGAGAAAGGCAATGAGGTATTGATTCAATGATACCTTTTATTTTGACAGAGCACAAAAAAAGGCAATACGACAAATGTAGTCTGCTACCCGAATACGTGCCCGGTTTTGATGTCAGGGATTCGGTAGACTCTCGAAAGGACAGCGAGGGTGGTACCCGCCCTGGGGGCAGGGCAAGATGGTTATCGGCTGGTTTATATTGCAGATCAAGATGTCGTGGTGACCGTCGCAGGCTTCCGTCTTCTAAACAATTTGGGTTTGGGCAAGTTCCTCTATGTTGATGACATGGTGACGGACCAGGAGCAGAGATCGAAAGGGTTTGGCAAGGTAATTGAATGGCTAATCGGGGAAGCAGGAACAGCAAATGCGAACACTTTGATTTGGACTCAGGAGTTCAGAAGGAGGATGCATATCGGTTCTATGAGAGAGAAGGAATGAAGCGGTCCAGTTATCATTTCCAACTCCAAATTAAGCCTAAAAGGTAAATAGCTATCTCACCATTCCCTCTATACTCAGAGGCCAAGAAAGCAAATCTCCCGGGGCCAGGACGATATACCGGGTAGGCAAGATTAAGATTCGAGGTTCTACCCACAGCAGTAGGTCTTGGAAGCAAGGGTCGTTTCGGATTATGTTCTGAGAACGATTTTGGGGCAGAGCCCGCAGTCCAGGGGCCAATGAGGATAGAATGCTGACTGGTGCCAGATTCGCATACCCCTTATCAATCGCCGCCCTCGGGATGGCCCACAGCGGTTTAGAAGGGCTTTGCACAAGATCCGGGGAGAGTTCTATGAGAGATGCTCCAAATCACGACTCCCCGTCCCTCGAGACCGTCCTCGACTATCACCAGGACACCAAGCATCACTTCCAGAGGTATGCGAGAGGACCGGGAGATCTGGATTGGGCCACCCAGCCAGATCCTTTTCGCCGCTACCAGGGTGCTCCAGTCGTGGCACTGCAGAAAACGCAGCCACAAGCCCGTCCCCTGTACGATGAGGCCTTCGCTCCAGACGGAGTGCCGCCCCGCCCCATCAGCTTCGAGAGCATTTCTGAACTTTTCTACCACAGCCTTGCACTGTCGGCCTGGAAGACCACCGGAGAGCACCGCTGGGCATTGCGAGTCAATCCCTCCAGTGGGAACCTGCATCCCACTGAAGGCTATCTGATCACGGGTCCTGTGGAGGGACTGTGCCAGGTGCCGGTAGTCTGCCACTACACCGCCAGGGAACATGCCTTAGAAACCAGAGCCCGATTAGAGATCCCACTCTGGGAGGAGCTCTGCCGGAGGATTCCGGGAGCTTATCTCTTCATTGCGCTCACCTCTATCCACTGGAGGGAAGCCTGGAAATACGGCCAGCGTGCCTATCGATATTGCCAACACGATGTAGGTCACGCCCTCGGCGCCATCGCCGTCGCTGCTGCAGGCATGGGCTGGAAGACCTGGATGGTCGATGACCTGAGTACCCATGACCTTTCTTGGCTCACCGGCACATTCTTTCAACACGATGCCGAGCCAGAGGAACCTGACCTACTGATCGCCATCGCTCCTGGGGGAGAACGGAAGGATGATTCGAGCCCAACGCGGGGCGATCTTCATGCGTTCGCCTCTCTAGAATGGCTGGGTACACCAAACCCACTCAGCCCCCACAACCTGGACTGGGATATCGATCCAGTGGCCACGGCCTGCCGACGGCCCCGTGGACCAGCCAACTATCAACAGGTTGCGGTTGCCGGGGCAAAATCCAACTACCCGGCTCGACCCGTGTCTCTGGCCCAGGTAATAGCCCAGCGTCGTAGCGCGGTGGAGATGGATGGAACCACCCGAATTTCACGAGAGACCTTTTACCGAATTCTTCTCAAAACGCTGCCTTGCCCCGGAAGACCTCCCTTCAACACTCTGCCCTGGAAACCGCACATCCATTTGGCCATCTTTGTACACCGGGTCGTGGACCTTGCCTCTGGATTGTATCTGCTGGTCCGGGATCCTTCCAAACAGCCGACACTGGAAGCCGCCATCGTCCAGGGAGCTACCTGGAGAGAACCTCCCGGGTGCCCGGAAGGGCTAAGACTTTTTCAGCTGATTGAGGGAGATTTGCGAGAAAAGGCCAAGCAGGTCTCATGCTTTCAGGGAATTGCCGGTGACGGCTGCTTCAGCCTGGCGATGATCGCCGAATACGAGACCCCGATCCAACGCTACGGTCCCTGCTTTTACCCCAGGCTGTTCTGGGAGGCGGGCCTGATCGGCCAAGTGTTGTACCTGGAAGCCGAAGCCGCCGGGATCCGAAGCACCGGCATCGGTTGCTACTTCGATGATGCCATGCACGAGTTCCTGGGCCTCCAGGACCATGCGTTTCAGGACCTCTACCACTTCACGGTCGGCGGAGCCGTAGAGGATATTCGGCTGACCACCCTACCACCCTATCCCGAAGCTTCAGCTGACTGAGATAACAGGGACCTAACCCAGCGAACGATACCGTCAAGTTAATGAGCTGTGGGCGGAATTAGGTCTCTTAACTCTCGGTCCCTATCTGGTGTCCGGGATACAGTTGGGGAGGGGCGCGGTCTCTCCTTGTGTGAAGGAGATGGTTTCCAACCATCCTTATCTTTATCCGAACTCCCCTCGATGTCAAAAGACGGCGAGATGGCCTCAGAGCCTGAGGGAATTTCTAAGCTGGACCGGCTGAACTAAAACTGGCCGGACGGACTGTGAGACAATCAATGTCGTGAATGCCAGCAAACGTCCGTTCCTACCTGCGCTCCTCGTCCCTGGGTTGGGGACGGCCCTACTGATTGCTACTGCCTCGCTCCCAGCCCAGTCCGGTTCCATCGCAGACCATCTGTTGAGGCAGGAGATGGGGTTCTCGGCCGCTGATTTGCGGGCGCTCGACGCGGGTTCCGCCGTGATCAAGGGCCTCGACACGCCGGTTCGTGAGGAGCTTGCGTACGTCGGAGCCGTCTACATCGACACTTCGGCCGAGCGCTTTGTGGACAGGTTCCGCGACATCGAGCAGTTCGAGAGGGGGCCTGGCATCCCCCAGATCGGGCGCTTCAGTAGCCCCCCGCAGCTTGAGGATCTGGCGTCGTTGACGCTACCCCCAACGGATCTCAAGGCGTTGCCGAAATGTCGTCCGGGCGACTGCGACATAAAGCTTTCGGCAGCCGCGATGCGCCGATTCCGGAACGAAGTGGACTGGTCATCTCCGAACGCGGCCCACCAGGCTGATGAAGTCGCCCGCGAGATGATCCTCGATTTGGTCCGCAGGTATCAGGCGGACGGCAACGCTGCGCTCGGATACTACGACGATGGCGACGACCGACTGCTCGTTGCCGACCAGTTCCGTGCCCTCCTCGCAAGCGGAGACCCGCTGCCCGTTCCTATGCCTGAATTCCTTGCGTATCTTGACGATTACCCGCGCGGTCGTCCTCCCGGCACTGAAGACTTCTTTTACTGGACAGTGGTCGATTTCGGCTTGAAACCAACTATTAGGATCAACCATGTTACGATCTATCCGCTGGCTGTTGGGCTGTCGTCGCGCGTCGCGTACGTCATTGCAATCAAGCAACTCTACGCGAG
>JAZFRU010000179.1:0-24542 GCA_036445815.1 Acidobacteriota bacterium
ACGATGCTGGCTTCTGCTTTTGAACTCATGCGTCTCCTCTCATCCTATAACCCCCCCCAGGGGGGTAGGGTCTAAACTTATTGTAAGACGAGCAAAAGTACTTGTCAATGGGGGGGGGGAGAGCGGCCTCGCACCGCGCGGCCGCGTTCCAGGTTCCAGGTTCCACGTTCCACGTTCCACGAAAGAAGAAGAGAGCCGCGTGCACGCTAAATCAACTCGTGGAAGGGTTCAGTAGGGGCGCACGGCGTGCGCCCTGACCCAAGCCATGAATGAAGATGGCCTTGTGGGCGTACCCGCCATACGCCTTTGCATCATAAGAAAGCCAAAGAAAAAGCCCTCCATGGTGGAGAGCTCAGAGGCCGATGGGGATCAGACGCTCGGTGCACCCGAAGGTGCTTCTCTCCCTCCGGACTGACGTGGAACCTGGAACGTGGAACGCGCTGTCCAAGAGGGCAGCGCCCGGTCAGCGGTCAGAGGTCGCAAGCGCTTCTATCAGTGATAGAGGGTCCACCCGGGTGCCGTGTAGGCGCACCGTCCAGTGCAAGTGAGCCCCGGTCACCCGTCCAGTGGCTCCCACATCGCCAACCCGAGCTCCAGGTAACACCATTTCTCCCTCCTCGACCGCGAAGCGGGAAAGATGGCCAAAGTAGGAATACAGTCCCTGGCCATGATCCAGGATCACGGTATTGCCTGAATAGTAGAGTTCGGAAGCCAGAACGACTCTTCCCTGGTTGGGAGCCCTCACGGGTGTTCCCTCGTCAGCGTCAAAATCGGTTCCAGTGTGGGGACTGCGGGGTTGACCGTTCAAAATGCTTCTCTTCCCGAAACCACTGGTAGGGGCTCCCGGAACCGGAGAAAGGAAGGAGTTTTCCCAGATCTTTTCGGGATTCAGCGCGGCAAACACCTCCGAGACTCTTTTGGACTCGCGGCGGATACGGGGCATTGACTCCTGGGGAGGATTGACGAATTTCTCGTCCACGGTCAGGCGACGGGTCGGAAACTCCTTGTGCTCGACCTGGAGTCCATAGCTCTGTTCGACCGAGGTGCCCTCGGAGGTCTTTCCCTTCACCAGGAGCGAGTAATCACCGGCAGTCGTTGCCAGATCGATGCCTATTAAACCCTGCCAGACGGTCTTATCGCCGGTGGGATAAAAAGAGAAGGTCTTTTCAAAGGCCGTTCCCTCTAGCTGTGCCAGGGGAAGTGGTCCTTTAACGCTCACAAGCACCACTTCTCCCGGTTGAAGCGACCGAGCCCGGTGAGACACCTCCAGGGGACCCACATCGGTCTCGGCGATACCTGGAACCGATAAAAGCAAAAGGACCGCTAGAACCTTCAAGATTTCTCTCCCTTCATTTTGCTCTGGACGCTCTCGATTTTATCGCTCAGAGTTTGCACCCGATCGATACGGGTCCCCACCCTCAGACTGGAAGAAATTCGAGGCGCTCCCATTTCATGAACCCGCTGGTGGCACTTTTTGACCGCTCCCATCACCGCATCCCAGTCGCCTTCAATGTTGGTCCCGTTGGCATGCAACGTAAATTCGAGGCCTTCATCCTCGAGAATCCGTTCGCAAGCAGCAACATATTCGGAAAGACTGACACCGACACCGAGAGGGATGATGCAAAATTCGACGATCGTGTTCATCGCTGCGGCCTCTTCACGATTGGCCCGGATAATGCCTGCACCTGACTAGCCCCCCACCTGGAGACTGGATAAAAGAGATTCGAACGCTGTTTCGGATGCATTCACGGTATTCTCAGGACCGGTCAATTTCAAGAACCAGGGCCCGCCCGGTCCATCCACCACGGCAGCCAGCATGCGGTAGCCGGAACGGGCTGTGGTCTCGGCCATCATCGGACCTTGAGATTCATGATAAGTCCCACTGACATCGACAAGGGTGATTGCCAATCCATTGCCCTGCCGGTTGGAGATCTGAGCTTGGTCCGAGACGGAACCTCCGTCATCCGTAGTGAACTGAGACACCCATCGGTCCACGTTGGCCTGCACCGCCCCACCGCCGCCGCCAAAGTGAAAGACCACCATTTCTGAATCCGCGTCGTCTCCGCCCTCACGAGGAATTCGATACTGGGCCACCCTCATCGACGAAGAAGGAGCTTCCTGAATCCAACCTTCGGGAGCCTGAAAATCGAGACCGACAGCCGATGCGGTTGCCGACGCCGGGGAGGACCCGGTCGAAGAGGGAACAGGTGGAGGAGAGGAAGTGGGTTCGAGTGGTTGGGTATCTGAACATCCGACCATCAACAAAAACGTAATAACCAGCCCCAAACCTTTCACCTTCCAGCTGCCGTCATTCATGCTTTCTCCCTGATTTACTCCTCCGCCAGAGGAATACGCCCCATCAGACCCTGGTCCACTTCATGCCAGTAGAGAATATCCTCTTCACCATACTTCCAGCAAAGATAGACTTCGCGGCCGTCCTTCAGGTGGGGGAAATCGATCAGTCCCAGTTCCACACTCTTGACCATACAGCCCATACTCCGGATCTGCTCCAGGGAGTCATGCATGAGCGTCAGTCCTTTCAGATAAGGACCTCCCTCCCGACCTCCTGAATCATTGGCAGAAGATTCAGCGAATTTTTCTACCACCGCCCTTTGCCCCTCCAGTTTCTCGGAAATCTGAACCACCTGACCGACCAGTTCCTTCAGCGTCGGGAGGAGCGCCTGGACTTGTACAACTGTAAAAAACCTCTTCTCCATGGTCTTCCAATTATATCAGTGGAGATCCAGGGGAGGGAGCATAATAGGAATTATACTTTGACCTCTGAATGGGAGAGAATAAGCGTTGGCTCAACATGAAATGCATTCTATGTAATCAAAGAAAAGGCAAACGGTCGTGTCCCGCCAAGAACACTTCCATCTGTGCTCAGTGCTGCGGAGAGCAGCGTGTCACGACCATCGCCTGCCCTGCAGACTGCGTTTACCTCCATTCGGGACAGGCCTATCAAGCCATCAAGAAATACTCGACTCAGCTCAAGAACGAGGAAGATCCCGTCAAACGCCGCAAACTCTACGAAACGAGTCAGGCCTTTGGACCGGTCTTCGGCCAGATTGAACAGAGCATCATCAACTATGCCGCCAGTCTGCAGACCTTAACCGACACCCATGTTCTTGAGGCCGTCACCCTCCTTCGGGAGACCTATCGCACCGAACAAAAGGGAGTCATCTTCGAGCACAGCTCCGGTCATCCCCTGGTCCAGGCCCTGGTGCGAGACTTGAAGGCGGCACTGGAGGCACTGCGTGCCGATCAAGGCGACCACCTACCAAAGGTCAGCACCACCGATTTACTGGACTGTCTGTCTGTCGTGGAAACCGATATCAGCTACCATCTGGACTCCTCCAAGGATCGAGAAAGTTACCTGAACTTCATTCGAAGGAATCATCCCGAACTTTCCTCCAAGGCTTCTTCCAGGGGCACCCTGATCCAACCCTAGCAACGTGCTCCGGCGCCCGTACGAGCGGGCGCCAGCAGTGGTTTCGGGATTCCGGTTCCAGGGAACAAAACTCTCGATCAGCACAAAAGGTTCCGGAATCGGAATTCATTAGGTAGAATGTACGTAACGGAAGAAGCGCGATGCGGATTTATCTGGCACATCACGGAAAGGCAAAGTCCAGGGAAGAAGACCCTTCGCGACCACTCACCCCTGAAGGAGTCGAAGAGACCACCGATATGATCGCACTCCTTTCCAAGATCGATCTTTCCATTTCCCACATCCTCCACAGCGGTAAAGCTCGGGCCCAGGAAACGGCGGACATCCTGGTTCAGGGAATTCAGCACACACCAATAATCGAGGCCATCGAAGGCTTGGCGCCCTCAGATGATCCTCAACCCCTGGCGGATCGCCTCAGTAAGAGCTCTGACGACGTCATGATAGTGGGACATCTTCCCCACCTGCAACGGCTGGTCTCCCTGCTTCTAACCGAAGAAACCGAGCATCATCCCGTAACCTTCCAAAACAGCGGAGTTGTTTGTATCGAGAGGAATAATGATTTCTCCTGGAGCCTACGCTGGGCCATCACGCCACAGTTGGCAGGCCAATCACTGGTGAGTCCGGACGTCTGACCGGACGCTGGTCGAAGACCAGCGCGTTTCACGTTTCAGGTTTCAGGTTTAACGACAGGAAGAACGAGATACCCCGCCGTTTGGGTCCGGATGGGCGCACGCCGTGCGCCCCTACAATCCCTTTCGTGAAACGTGGCACATGAAACGTGAAACGCAGGCGAGCAGAGTGAGCCTGAAGCCCAACAAAAAAGGCCCGCCTGTGACAGGCGGGCCTTCAGACTCTCTATCGAAGAGATGAATCAGTTGATGGTCAACTCCACCAGATCACTCTTCTCCTTCTTTTTGTTGAGGACCATTTCTTCGTAGTACTCGCGAACCATGACCGCCTCTTTGGCCGCCTTGCGACGCGCAAGTTTTTCATCTCGTGCCGTCTGAGGCTTGTCATTTCTCTCTTTAATCCGGCTGGAATCTTCCGCATTGATACTCAGAGAATGGTCGTAATTTTCCAGATTGACGTCCTTGCCTCCGGCAAAAATCTCGTGGCGACCATGCTCCTTATACCAATCGGCAACGGTAGCATTCTTGTACATGTGCTCAATGATATTCCGCCATCCGTGCCCTGTGTTGTAGGCGCAAAAGGAAATTTCTCCCTCCTGCGTCCCGTAAGGAATAATACACATCTCGGTGCGGCGGAAGTCGTAATTGAATAGATCCTGAAACCACATTCCAGCGATGAAGAGAAAGTTCCAGGGATCGTCTCGACGGTCATCGGAATTGGTACCGTAATCCCTACCGGTCAGACCAAAACTCTTGTCAAACTTTTTCATGATGTCCATCAGTGTCAGACGCGACGGGCCACGGAACGGCCGGTAATTCTTGAGCAGGGCCAGCCCCATCATTAAATTGGAAAATCGAGTTCCCCGAGCGGCATCGGTGACCTTCTGCATATCTGCGACCAGCCCCGGAATATTCAGAAACTGAGATACGGGGGCCGCTTCCTTGGTCTCCTTGTCGATCATCATGGCGGTACCGACTCCGCAATTGGGATGACAGCCGCAGCTGACCTGTCCCCAATTGGCCGTAGGACCATGGGCCATGTCCGCGAAATCCGCGAAGGCGCCCATTAAGGACAGTGGGAACCAATCTTCCAGGGGCTCCGTCAATCCGGTCTGGTCCTTCACATCCCGGGCCAGATGGGAAAGCGTATAGCGCTGGCGCAGCCGCCGCTCATCGGTGATTTCCTCATCGCGTCCGGTGAAGGAAACGGGCTGAAAGGCGATAAAGGCAATCTTCTTGGGATTGTCCATGGCAAAGCGAATAATCGGGCCGACCTGGTCGTTATTCACATCGTTGACCAGGGTAATGACCAGGACGATCTCAATCCCCGCCTCGTGAATATTGTTAATGGCCCGCAGTTTCACATCGAACAGGTTTCCAATATGTCGATGGCTGTTGGCATCATTTCCGATTCCATCGAACTGAAAATAAACGTAGCGCAGTCCGGCCTCTGCGGCCTTGCGGGAAAAGTCCTTGCTCTGAGCGAACTCGATACCGTTGGTGGCGCACTGCACGCTGTTGAATCCGATCTTCCTGGCATACTTGATCGCTCGGAAAAAATGGGGGGAAACAGTGGGCTCACCGCCGGAGAACTGCACGGACATCTGACGTCTGGGTTTGATCTTCAGGGAGTTGTCCAGGATCTCCTTGATCTCAGCCCACTCCAGCTCATGGACAAAACCGACCTGATTGGCATCCATGAAGCAGGGATCACACATCATGTTGCATCGATTGGTCAAATCGACCGTCAGCACCGAACCCCGGCCATGCTTGATGGTACTGGATCCGTGGTTGTGAAGATCTTCATCATTGTGAGCTTGAATGTCTCGTCCCGGGAAATTGGACTCGATCCAACTCAGGAACTTGGAATCGACGGCCATGATGTCTTCAAACTTGCCATGGCGGGGACACTCTTTCACCATCCACACCTCTCCGTCACGCTCAATTATCTGGGCCTTGATTTCGCCCACTTTCTCATTGATCAGGATTTGATAATCTTCCTTACCGTTGACGATCTTCTCACGTGCTTCAATAACGCATTTGGGACACAGGGAATCGGTCTCCCGGGGCCAGCCGAGGGTGGGTTTGGATTTTTCCCACGATTTCAGAAGGGGTTTATCCGACCACTTGGGCGTGAAGGCGGGATTGGGTCGATACTTGTTGAAGAATTGAATGGAATTGAAAGCGGCTCGAGCTCCAAGACAGAGAACTGAATCCACGTACTTCCATGGCGTTACTTTGGTTGGCATAATAATTGATGTCCTTTCCTGACTATCTATCCTTGAGCGAGGCGTTGCCACCCCTGCACTCCGCACAATATTCGACCCCGCACGGGCTAACAGTATGGAATACGGCCAAGCCAGGTCAACCTTGTGACCAAGGCGGGGATGGTCAAGTTGTCTTTTTTTGATAAAATTGATTCTGGTCGGACTTGAGCTTAAGTTGTTGTTATAATTGCATCGGTTCCGATTTCATCGCAAGAAGAAGGAGGGTCTGAGGACATGATCGAATTGACCGATTCCGCCAAGGAGCAGATTTCCAGCGCTCTGGAGAAACAAGAGGGTAAAACGGTTCTTCGTGTGGAGGCGCAGACCAACGGTACCAGCGAGTTTTCCTACGGCATGAAGATGATTGGTGCGGACGAAGTGACCGAGGAGGACACGTTGGTCGATCATGGCACCATCCAGGTGGCCATCGCCCCCAAGAGCGTGGAATTCCTCAAAGGCGCCACGATTGACTACGAAGACAAGATTGTCAGAAGCGGTTTCAAGTTCAACAACCCGAACAAACCGGAGGTTCCGGAGTTGGGAGCAGGCCCCAGGGCCGACCTGACCGGAGCCATGGCGGAAAGGATCCAGCGTCTCTTTGACACCGAACTGAACCCGGCAGTGGCTTCTCACGGTGGGATGATTAACTTTCACGGGGTTCAGGACAATAAGGTCTATCTGAGTTTCGGGGGAGGCTGTCACGGCTGCGGCATGGTGGACGTGACGCTCAAGCAGGGGGTGGAAAAGAGAATCCGGGAACTGATTCCCGAAGTCGAGGAAATCATCGATACCACCGATCACGCCACCGGAGAAAATCCGTTCTATACCTGAAACTGGAATTTCGCATACTCAAGGGCTGGAAGTGGAAATCCGGTCGGACTGAGTCTTCACTAAAAGCAAACGTTGTATCGGTAACAGAGTTTTGATATAACTGCTTGCCTTCAAAGGGGAATTCATGAATAGAAAAACTCTGCTATTGCCTGCGCTAATTACTGTCTTTTTGCTGTCCGCCTGTGGGGAGACCTCCCCCACTTTCGACAACATCCGGAAAAACCGATTGATCGCTATCGGCTCGTCACCTTTTGAAGCCCCGTTGCTGTATCAAACGGGCCAGGAGTGGGTCGGTGCCGACGCCCAACTGGGTCAGTTGATCAATGACAGCATCCAGGAAAGCCTGCAGGAGGAAACGACCATAAACATCGACGCGGCCTGGATTGGCCTGCCCTATGGAGACTTGGCTAAAAAAGTGGATAGCGGTGAAGTCAGTTATGTCCTGGGCGTTTATGGAGTCACCGAGGATCGCAAAGAGCTGGTGTCCTTCTCACAACCCTATTACACCTCCGAATTGATGATGATGATCAATCCGGTCACCATGGACATCCGCCTCGAAGACCTGCCAACGTCCACCATTGGAGTTCGTGAAGGCACGGCAGTTGAGCAGTTCGTCAGGGCCGAGTTTCCCGAAAGCAGGGTGACCCCCCTGACCACCCTGGATGATGCCATTTTGGCCCTGAGAAGAGGAGAAGTCGAAGCAGTCATCGATGATCGCTACATGGCCGCTTACTCCCTGGATACCATGCCCGGAACCAGCGGCTTGGAAGTTCTTCCCACCGTTTTGGGGACCATAGAGATTGCGGTAGCCGTCGGCCGACATTCGCCCCGTCTTCTGGAAATGATCAATGGAATCATTGGCCGCGTCAACAGTGAAAACCTGTACACCCAGTGGCTTGAGGGCGAACCGACCGAACAGGTAGCCCGCGTCGAACAGCGTCATCCCGACCGATTGCTCAATGAAGAAAGAGCAGTGGAACCCCGAAGGATAGTCATTCGAGTCAGTAAAGACGACGCCTACGACTTCGATATCTATCGGCTGGCCAATCTCAGCTTCACCTTGACCGAGGAAGAGAGTGGCAAGGCCTTCAACTCCTCCCGGATCGATTTCCAAAAACGGGTGGGAGTCAGCCGCATTACGCTTCCGCCCGGGACCTACAAGATTGTCCTCCCGAAATTCAACAACTGGTCTCCAGGAGTACTTCAGGTGCAACCTTCCGATCCCGACCGGGTAACGGTCAACATCCGGTTGCGCAATGGCGGCCAGGTGCGAATGACCCGGAGTTAGGCCCAGTTGAGGCCGTTGACAGCGCCGTTTTCTCCTGCTGTCTGTAAGCTCCCGCCCACGGCAGGCCCCCTGACCCCTGACCGGCCGTGGAAGTGGCGAGGTTATGTAGCGGCTCTCCGGATTCGGCGCAGAATTTCTTTCTTCTATTCCTGAAACGTTAAACGCGCTGGTCGAAGACCAGCGTCCGAGTCGCCTCCCACACTCCGAACTCACCTGCCCCTGACGTGTGGGCGAGAACAGGACGACTGAAGGTAGGGGCAGCGGTCAGCGCTTCGGTCCTTCGGACCTCGCGCGTTTCAAGTTTAACGTTTAACGAAAGATCAAGAATTAGGGGTGGCGCCTTAGCGTGCCGATTCCGGAGAGCCGCTCACAGAGCGGCTGCTACACGAGCACGCCAATGGAAAGACAAGAAAAAGGAAAAATTTATCTTCTCTGTGTCTTTGTGTCTCTGTGGTGAAGAGCTCCCGATTCGAACGGCAGAGGGAGCACGCCCTCACGTGAAACGGTAAACCTGCAACGTGAAACGCGGCCGAGCGACAGCGAGGCCGCAGTTTTTCTTCCCTCGCGGGGAACTTTTTGGCTTCCCGGAAATCTAACCAGGTAAACAGGGCACTTTAGCGGGGGGCAAATATATGGCTGAATTCACCCATTCCCTGACTTCCAGAGTCGGCTTCCAGGACACTGAAGACCTGGTGATCCGCCTCAAAGCAGGGGACGAAATCGCCTTTCAGGAAGCCTTCCATCTCTACAAGGACCTGGTGTACAACCTGGCCTTCACCCTTCTCACCGACAAATCCGAAGCGCTGGATGTGACCCAGGAGGTTTTTCTTACCCTCCATCGGAAGGTCAACCAGTTTCGGGGAGAGTCCACCCTGAAGACCTGGCTCTATCGAGTGGCCTTGAACCAGGCGGCCAACCGCAATCGCTGGTGGTATCGTCGTCGTCGCAGCCGCACCATCTCGCTGAGCCTCACCACGCCGGAGAATGGAGAAAAAGAACTGGAATTGATCTCTGATGGAGTTCCGCCCGATCGCCAGATGTTGTCATCGGAAGTGGCTCAGGCTCTTCGTGATGGACTCGACCAGCTCAACTTCGAACAACGGGCCGCGGTCACGCTTCGCGATGTCCACGGTCTCAGCTACGAGGAGATCGCGGGCGCGCAAGGAGTCCATGTGGGGACCGTAAAATCCAGAATCGCCCGGGGCAGAACACGACTTCGGGAACATCTCAGGCCCTACTGGGAAGGGAGGACGGCGTGAACTGCGATCAATTTCTACCCAGAATCCACGAGTTCCTGGATGGACAGCTTCCCCCAAGGGACTTCTCCTCCTGTCGCGACCACCTGGAGAACTGCGATGCGTGTCGACAACGCCACGACGAGTTTCTATGGATCAAGCAGGCACTTCCCATCCAACGACTGGCTCCCACCTTTGAAAAGCGGCTCTGGAAGGGCGTCCACGACAACGTCACCCGATCCCCTTGGCCGGTTCGCCTCTGGAATGACTGGGCCACCTTCTGGCGTGACCTGGACAGCGGGATGGTGTGGTCCAAGGTGGTTGCGGTTCCGGTGACCCTGGTCTTTTTTGTGGCGATCATCCTGCAGTTCGAACCTCTTCGTCTGCCACAAGAGACTTATCCCATGATGGCCACACTATCTCCGGCTGTCAGTTCGCCCACACCAACCACCACCCATGTCCGGGTCCGCTACCAGGGTGACACTCTGGATGACCTGATGAATGCGGTGTGGCGACTACCCTTTGAGGATTCTCTCTCCCTGGTGGCTGAAGTCGGTCCGGAAGGCTTCGCTCAGATTGAGGAAGTCCTGGAACATCCGCGAAGCGCAACCCTCCTTAATGCAGTGGATCTTGCCCTTCGTGGGGGTCACTTTGAAACCGCAGCGCCTCACCTACTGGACAACCCTTTTTTGATCTATTCCTTTCAGAAAGTGGACGTCTACGCAGACCGTCAGGGGCTCTGAGCGGCCTCGCTGGCGCTCGGCCGACTGGGACGTTTCACGTTTAAGGTTTCACGTTTCACGAAAGAAGAAGAGAGCCGCTCAAGCCCGACTGGCTTACACCAGGTCGTCACGAAGCGGCGCAAGGGCCGGCCTGACAAGGCGCAGGACGAGAGGGCAACGCAGGCGTGCTTGTACAGTACGCCGAGGAGGCCGAGGGGTACCCGCTTGCGGGTCATGCAACACAGTCAGGATGGATCATGGCGCCGATGCAGCAGAGCGGGTGTAAGCCAGTCGGGCTAAAGAGCGGCTCTCCGGATTCGGCGCACTGAGGCGCCTCCCACTTTCCGGACTACCGTTAAACGTGAAACATGAAACCTGAAACGCGCTGGTCGACGACCAGCGGCCGGTCAAGGAACCGAAATCGAAGTCCGGCCCGTTCCGATATTTCCCACCGAGTCCACCACACGGATGGTGATGGAATGCTCTCCCGATCCCATTTCTTCAGTCCCCAGCGAGTACTCTTCGGAACCGCTATCAGCGATACCATCGTCTGGAAAAAGAATATTCCACTCACCTGAATCCACTGAATATTCGGTTTGATGGATCACACTGGCCAGGCTGCGGGCTCTGAAATTCAAAACAGTCCGGCCTCCCTCGACCCGAGGGACTTCCAGTTCCAGCAACGGCGAAGAATTGGCAATCACCAGCGACTTGCTGATCAGTTCACTTTCCAGGGATTGAGAGGTCGGATTGCTGGCTCGATCCGAAGCCACCACCTTGACCGAATAGGTCCCATCG
Source organism: Acidobacteriota bacterium (assembly GCA_036445815.1). Classification (GTDB taxonomy): domain Bacteria; phylum Acidobacteriota; class UBA6911; order RPQK01; family JADFOI01; genus JAPYTY01. The sequence goes on from JAZFRU010000179.1 coordinate 11,219, forward strand.
GAAAAGCTGACTCCATCAATGGTGTAGTAGTTGTCCGACAGCCCTTCTTCTAAGAGCCTCCAGGCAGTCTCTCCTTCCGCCCGGATCAACACCGAGAAAAGGAGGTCATCCCGGTTGGGATCGACTCCGGTCCAGGAGATGCTTTGAGCCCCGGGGATATAGCTCCGACGGGGTTGCGCCTGAAACCCCGCTGCACCGAAAGTTCGAATGGATCGGGGCAGTGACCGGACGTGGGCCCGGTCGGGTCCACCCGGCGTCAGTCCCATCCCCGCATTGGGGACCACCACTTTCACAAAAGCGATGCCTGGTGGATGAACCGTGATCGAGTTTACCTGGGGAGCCATGTTGCGCTGCAGATAACTGATGGAGACTGATTCGACTGCATCGCCGTCGGAAGACAGTGCGGAGGTGTTCCCATCTGCCGAAAATTCCACCTTCCACTGAAGGAACCGGGCCGGAGCGCTTTCAATCTGACTTCCTTCAGCATCGCTGTAGGCGCCTTTCCAGTCGTTCCAGGTCTGATCGGGAACCTCTGTATTCCCGGAACGCGTGAAGATTCGAATGGATGAGGAATCGGGATTACTGGTACGCCAGTCAATTACTCCCCAGCTCGAGAGCATTCCGGCATCCATGGCACGAGACTCGTAGACACCGGCACTGGAGGGCTCGGAAAGAAGCCGAAATACCCCTCCCAGATTGCTGGTGGTGGCATAGATGTTTCCCTGCCATTCGAGCAGCCGGGTAATCTGCTGTTCAGGAGCTTCATCCAGAAAAGTCACGAACTTGCGCGGATCAATGGAAATGATCCGACCTTTGTTGCCGGTGCCCACCAGCAGGTTCCCATTGCTTCGAACCAGCAGGTCGAAGGCCAGTTCGTCGTTGGAGGCATACAGAACATCCACCAGATTGTCCTTGTCGATCCGGTAGATCTCCAGCTGAGCCCCCTTTTCGGTTCCCGCAATCTGGACCGTATCCTCGCGAGGGGCATCCCCCGCTCCGCTGGGCTGGCGGGAGGTGTCGTTGGCAGCTCCTGCCTGATCCTGAGCGGGTGAATTCTGGGACGGGTCCTGGGGTTTGGATAGTGCGGCTGCATAGATCGTTCCGTAGCGATCCACCGATATGGCCTTGATTTCCTGAAGGTCCGAATCATAAACCACAAAGGGGGAACCATTGGACGAGATGCGCATCAGCAGACCGCCCGGAGAGGTGCCTGCCAGAAGATTGCCATCCAGATCCCATTCCAGGCTGCTGATGTGGGCCTCGTTGCTGTCGTAAAAAGGTTCTCCCTGGCCCTGGGGATCGACCTTGTAGATCACTCCACGCGGCCCCGTTCCCACCAGCAGATTGCTTTGCTGATCGGCGGCCAGGGTCCACAGATATTTCTCCTGAGGATCGAAAAACACCTGCGCCTCTCCTCGGCTGTTGATGCGATAAACCTTGCCATTGGGTCCGGTAGCGGCATAAAAACGGCCGCCTGAATCGATGACCAGGGCATAGACGGCAGGCTCCTCCAGCTGGACCCACTCGACCCCTTGCCCCTGAGAACTCACGCGGAAGATCTTCCCGTTGTTTCCCGAACCCAGGTAGAGAGTACCGGTATCATCGATTACTGCGGAGTAAATGAAGGCTTCGTCGGTCTCAAACATCCGCTCAAGAGCCGGCGCCAGGATGAGCTTCCCGTCGCTGGTAATCGAGACGCCTTCCAGTTCTCCCTCCAGAAACTCTCTCTGTTCAGAAGTGATCCACCGAGCCGGCTCGGTGGCATTCACAAAGACCGTACAGCCCAGAAAACCCAGGGCAAAGGCAAAATAAGCGCTTTTTTTCATGTTGATCATCGCAAGCTCAATGCGGTTCCTATTGGACTTGAACCGTGATTTCCCGTCCCCCTCGAAGAACAAAGTCGGTGGCCGGAAGTTCGTGCTCCGCATAAACGACTCTCGAGACCGGCTGGGTTTCTCCCCTGGTCTTCCCCGACCGGTACAGAGCCAGCAGTGAAGGCGGAAGATCCATCATACCCTCTCCCCCAACCACCGCCCCGGCCCCATCACGGCTCAGGCGAATATAAAGACGGTCATTTTTCTTTAAATTGTTGATGGCGCGAATCAATTGCCCCAGATCTTTCGGGACAAAGACTCCCTGATCGACCTTGGCATCTGCTGCCTCCAGTGAGGCGCCATCGGCAATCACGATTTTCAGGGGACCGGGGCCCATTTCTGCCGGAATTAGCACGGGATACTTTTTCACCACCGTCTCGCCGTCCGATTGGCGCAAGAATACCGTCAACTGGACTTCTTCACCCGGCTTGACCTCTACTCGATCCGGCCAGACCTTTTCCAGGATCGCCTCCCGACTGCGCTCCACGGCCGTGATTTCCACATCAATCTTCTCTATATCCACATCATCAAAACCACTGCCGAGCAGAAAGTTAACCGGTGCCGAAGCCGCCAAAGCGGCCAGGGTAGGCCCGGAAAACTGATCGGATATGAGGTTCTCGACCGTCACGGTCTCCTGTCCCCGAACCAAGATGGTGGATTTGACCCGCAGTGTCTGATCCCCGATCGACCGTTCCGAGGCAACGATGCTGTTGAGAACCGAAAGGCTCATCAAAAAAGGAGTCAGGAACCGGTCATCGGCCAGTTCGAATCGATATTGCTTCCATTCATTCCGACTGGTCCGTAGCTTCAACTCCACCGGCACGAGCTTCGACTCCTCGCCTATCACTCCCATGATCCCGGTGGCACGATCCTGCCTGATACTTCCCACAAATTTTCCCGTGGCAGAGACCTTCTGACTGGTCATCAAACTGGGAATAACGGTCAGGACCGACGCCTTGTTCAACGGCAAGTCGGTATACCCGATACTCATGAAAGGATGACCGAAGGCATAGACCTTGTTTCCACTGACATGAGTCACGGTACCGCTGGCACTGATGTCGATATCCCCTCGCGCCAGCTGAACACTGATGGTTGAACCCGCCTCCAGAGGCGCGTCATCGCTCTCGCCCAGCTGTGCGGTCCCCATGCCCAACACCGGCACCCATCCCAACCCATCCAGCTGAGAAGCGAATTGCTGGATGGATCTCGGGGTGAAGCCCGACACATTCAAGGGGGTGGCAATCGGTTGGAGGCTCCCCAGATTGCGGCCGCGGGTCCAGGAGGAGTCCACCGGGAATCGAGGAAGCTCAAATTCGGCGGGTATTCCCTGGAGGTTGGCCACTTCGTAGAGCCGATGGAGTTCGACCGGTCGCCCCCTGTCCACTCGGGTTCGCGGCGATTCAGTGAAAATATCGATCATTTCGTGAATCGGGGTGATGCCAACGATCGGAGCGGTACTGAAAGGAAAGGAAAAGGCAACCGCCCCGACTAGTTGATCCTCCAGATAAACGGGACTCCCGCTCATCCCGGCGAAAACCCCCGTTTTCTCCACCTTGTCTCCCGACAGCAGGGCCAGAATCATGTTGTGCTTGGGCCCCACATTCCTCAGAACTCCCAGAATTTCCACACCAAACCGCTCCAGTTTGCTCCCCTGGAACACGGTCCTTCCGTATCCCTGCATTCCCGGCTGGACCTGATCCAGTGGATAAAACCCGACCTGTTGAGCGTTTGCAGGCACAGCTCCCAGGAGAAACAACGCCAGGGGAATCGCGATTCGTACAAATTTCATCTGATAGAGTGTCCTGTGGTTAATGTCTTGCTCAGTATACCGAGGGCCTTTTCCCTCGGTCAATTCGCCCAAATGATAGAGTAGTGCCCTGGCACGGCAGTCCTGTGGTGCTGTAGCATCCCTTTTGTCCTACCTGCACCACCGTATTATTTTGTTGTCAGAAGCGCCTGTCATCATTCCTGGGTAACACTTTTCTCGATGGCGGGCCCTGAGAAAATCTACGGAGTCGACATGAGCATGGATGGCGATATGCTAAAGATTGATTGGCTTCAATTAGCTGGTTTTAAATCATTTGCGGATAAAACCCTGATCCGATTCGAGCAGGGGATCAATGGCATTGTCGGACCCAACGGCTGCGGAAAGTCCAACCTGGCCGATGCCTTGGGTTGGGTTTTGGGCTCCGGAACCGCAGCGAGTCTTCGCGGCGAGAAGATGGATGACGTCATCTTCGCCGGCACCCGCAAACGCCGCCCCTCGGGAGTCGTGTCCGCCACCTTGTGCTTTTCCCGCATTGACGGCGGTCCTATTACCCTGAAAGAGCCTGAGTTTTCAGGGGATACTCTGGAAATCAGTCGGAAGCTGTACCGTTCCGGTGAGAGTGTCTACTCCATCAACCAGCGTCGCTGCCGACTGAAGGACATTCGCTCCCTTCTGGATGAAGCGGGTCTGGGTTTCGCCTCCTACGCCCTGATAGCCCAGGGGAATATTGGCTGGTTCCTACGCGCCAAACCCGTGGAGCGACGAACCCTCATTGAAGAAGCCGCCCGTATCTCCGGTTACAAGAGCCGGCGACGAAGCGCAGAGTTGAAACTGGAACTCACCCGGCAGAATTTACTTCGCGTCAATGACATCGTATCCGAGATTGAGCGAAGGCTGCGTTCCCTGAAGCGGCAGGCCGCCAAGGCCCGAAGCTACCAGCGGGTCAAGGAACGCTTTCGACTCATCCAGCGACAAAAGCTGACTCTGGAATCGAACCAACTCCAGGAACAGCTTCAGACGCTGGTCCACGAACTGGAACAGCTCAGAACCACCGACCAGGATCTATCCCAGGAGCTGACCGTCCGGGAAGAGGCTCACGACCGGGCCCTGGAAAAACGGGAAGAGCTGGAGAGCCGCCTGTCGGAACTGCGTCAGGGCCAATCGGAGATTCGGCTCGAGATCGACCGAACCGAGAATTCCATCCAGTACCACGAAGAACAAATCGAGATGACTCGCAAGGGCCTTCGTGTGAGTGACTCCGAGCAGCAGGTCATCACCCAGTCCCTTGAGAAGATTCAGCAGGAGCTCGACAACTTTCAGTCAGAACGCATGTCCCTCGCCGAAGAAGAACGGAAGGTTGTCTCTGCCATCCAGGACCAGACCGAACTGGTGGCGCGGCATGAAGAAGAGATCGGACAGGCAGAGACTCGGACCGAGGAGTTTCAGAACAGGCTGGTTCAGGTTTCCGCTGCAATCGCTGCCCTGGACAACCTCAAGGGACAGCTCGAACAACAGATAAAACTGGCCCATATCAACCGAGCCCGCTTGGAGAAAGAACGTGCCCAGCACGCACTCGAGTGGGAAGAAAGCGAGAGCTCCTTAAAGAAAGCCCGTCAGTCGCACCAGGACAAACAGACTCAGACGGCCCAGCTGCAGGAGAAACTGCAGGTGCAGGGAGAAAAACAACGCGAACTGGAAAGCCGTGCCGAGGAGACCAAAGAGGAATTAGGGGAGCTTCAAAAGCAGCTCATCGCTCAGCAGGAACGCCTCCATTCGCTTGAGGAGATCGAACTCAGTCACGCCAACTACAGCGAAGGAGTGCAACAACTTCTGACCCATCTCAACAGCAGTCAGACGATCAGAACATCCGGCACGCTGGCGGACTGCATTGAGACCAACCCGAAGTACGAACGGCTGGTCGAAGACTTCCTGGATGAGGAGCTCGAATACATCCTGGTGGATTCCCTGAAAGAAGCTGCCACGGGAATTTCAGAACTGAAAACCCTCGAGAGCGGAAGAGGCACCTTCCTCACACTCTCCTCCTCCAACGGATTTGATGATGTGAACGGCCAGCAGGCAAGCCGCAAGTTTTCCGAAAGCGGAGTTCACGGTACACTGAGCGATCTGCTTCAGATGAGCCCCAACGTCAAAAAGGCCTTCCACCGGACCCTGCCTCATCGGGCCGCAGCCATCGTGGTGTCCGATCTGGATCGTGCCTTTCAGCTGGCCCACCAGTACCCGGAGAACACGCTCATTACCCTGGAAGGAGAGTCTCTGACTCCGAGAGGATTGCTCTCGGCCAGTACCGTCCAGGCCAAGAAACTGGGATTACTGACCCTCAAAAGAAAAAAACGAGAATTGGAGAGTCGGATCCACCAGGTGCAAAAACAACTCTCGACCCTTCAAGCCAGGGACACTCAGCAGCAGGCCGAACTCCAGGAAGCGTCCCAGTTGTTCCAGGGAAATGAAGCGGCTCTCTTGTCTCTGGAGAAGGAGATCATCGGGTTGAACCACCGGGTGGAACAGGGAGAAAAAGAAGAGACTCAGCAGCAGCGTGCCCTTCAAGTCATTGAAGAAGAACTCGCGGGCTTGGCAGTGGAGCACAAGCAGCAGACCGAAAAACTCAAGGAGGTCGACGACAACCTCAATCAGAAAAAAGGCACTTACACTTCTGACGAAAAGCTGCTTTCGGAAACCCAGAAAACCCTGCAACAGCTCAGAGTGGAGTTTGAACGCCTTCGTGAACAGCTTCACCTGGTGACTTCCGATCACAAGGTCCTGGGAGAAAGAAACTCGGCGCTGGAAAGGACCCTGCACCGCATCGAAGAGCAACGGACCGGTCTTCTGAGCCAGGAAAAGGCCACCCAGGCCAGCCAGAGGCAAAACAACGAACGGCTCCAGAAAATGACCCAGGATCTGGAAACCCTCAAAATCGATCTGGTCGAACACGGCCAAAAAGCAGAACAACTGAATTCCGCCCTCAGCCAGCAAGAACTGGCCTCTGCCCAGTGGAAGGAACACTTTCCTCGAACCGAAAAAGAACTGGGCGAATTACGGATTCAAAAGTCAGAACTACGGGAACGACGATCCGAAGTGGATGTGGACAAGGCCCGGGCTGAGACTCAATTGCAAAACATCTCCGAGCAATGCGAGGAGCAGCTTCAGATGTCTCTGGAGAAAGCTGTTGCCGAGACCGATCTCACCGAAATCACCTCCGAGGAGGACGTACACCAGGCCTACGGTGAACTCAAAGAAAGGTTGGAAACATTCGGCCCTCTCAATATGGCAGCGCTCCAGGAGTATCAGGAAAGCGAAGAACGCCATCAGTTTTTAACCAGCCAACTTCAGGACATCGAAGGATCCATTGCCGACACGACGCGCGCCATTCAAGAGATCAACCGTCGCAGCCGGAAGCAGTTTCAAGAGGCCTTTGACACCATCAATGCCTCCTTCACGGAGATTTTTCAGAAGCTTTTTGGCGGCGGCGAATGTGGAATGCGCCTGCTCGACGAGGAGGACCTGCTCGAAAGCGGCATCGATATCTACGCCCAGCCACCAGGAAAGAAGCTGCAAAACGTCAGGCTCCTCTCCGGAGGAGAAGAGGCCTTGACCGTGTTTTCCCTGTTAATGGGCATCTTCAACTATCGTCCCAGCCGATTTTGTGTCCTCGACGAGGTGGATGCTCCATTGGATGACTCCAATGTGACCCGTTTCACCAACCTCATTCAGGAGATGAGCTCTCAGACCCAGTTCATCGTCATCACCCATAACAAGCACACCATGAAAACCTCCAACACCCTGTACGGCGTCACCATGGAGGAAGCCGGAGTCTCGCAACTGGTATCGGTGAAGCTGTAGGAGCGGCCTCGCTTCGCTCGACCGCGTTCCAGGTTCCACGAAAAAAAAGAGTAGGGGCGTACGGCGTACGCCCTCCAAGTCAGGCGGCAAGGCCACATCCAAAAATGATTAGAAGGGGTCAGCAGGCGGGTGTAGCCCGCCGAGGTCAGCAGGCCTCAGGGCGCCTTCCACACTCCGGAACCACGTTAAACCTGAAACGTGAAACGTGAAACGCGCTGGCCTTCGGCCAGCGCCCCCGGGGCCCTTACTTCATTCCGTTCTTCTCAATCCCGTACAGACGGACCTTCTTGGAGAGCGTGTTTCGATGTACGCCCATGGTTTTGGCTGCCTGACCCAGGTTGCCGGCATTTTCCTTGAGAGCCCGCAGGATAAAGAGTTTCTCAAACTGGGATTCCGCCTCCGCCCAATAAATTCCCTTGGCCACCATCTCATCAATGACCTCTTCCAGGACCTGCTTGATCTGGACCCGCTCCGGAGTCACGACTGCCCCTCGTCAAGAGGCTCTCCCGTTAACAGAGAGAAGGCTTCCAGATAGCGGCTGGAGGTAGCCTCCACCACCTCTTCGGGCAGAACGGGCCCAGGCGCTTTTTTATCCCAGTCGAGGGTTTCCAGGTAATCGCGAACGAACTGTTTATCAAACGACGCCTGGGCCTGCCCGGGCTGATATTGATCGGCCGGCCAGAACCTTGAAGAATCGGGAGTCAGCGCCTCGTCGATCCAGATCAGTTCCGTTCCCTGCAGACCGAATTCGAACTTGGTGTCGCCCAGGATAATGCCCCGCTCCATGGCATAACTGCGACCATGATTGTAGATTTGAAGGCTCAACTCCCGAACCCGCTCCGCTATCTCCGAACCCACCAGTTCCACCGCCTTGTCAAAGCTAATGTTCTCATCATGGCCCGATGTTGCCTTGGTGGCGGGGGTGAACACCGGTTCCGGAAGTTCGTCGGATTCCCTTAAACCGCTGGGGAGTTGAATTCCACAAACGGTTTCACTCTCGAGATACTCCTTCCAACCCGACCCGGCCAGATATCCCCGCACGACGCACTCGATCGGCAAGGGCTCGCACTTGCGAACCAGCATGGAGCGACCCTCCAGACTCTCCCTGAAAGGGTCCAGAGAGGCTGGAAACTCCTCGGTCTTGACGGAAATGAGGTGATTCTCGACGATCGAGTCGAGGCGTGAAAACCAGAAGGCCGAAAGCTGGGTCAAGACTCGTCCCTTGTGGGGAATGGCATTGGGCAGAATCACATCAAAGGCGGAGATGCGGTCGGTTGCCACGATTAAAAGGTTTTCCTCCAGACCAAAGATCTCGCGCACCTTGCCCTGATTCACTTTTGGGATTCCCGGTAACTCCTGACTGGTAATTGCCTGTCCCCGAGGAGATTGCATGTTCTTTCTTTCCTTTTCTCTATTTACCGAATGATTTCACTTCCACACAGCCCCGATTCTAACGAAAGAATTTTTGCAAACAAGCCCCCTTCGAAAAAAGAGCAGATAATTTCACCGATCATCATCTTCGTGACCCTGAATGAGGCGCGCTCACCTTCGGAATGACCGTTTCCGACATTCCCTCTCCCCCCTCTTGACACCTCGAAATCGGCATTGCTATGATTAGCACTCGTTTTCAGAGAGTGCTAAACATTCAGTGTAATCACCTGCAACATATAGGGTTTTGGAATACCCCATAAATCAGGCCAAACACGTTTCAAGAAAGGAGCATAGATTCAATGAGTATTAAGCCTTTGCACGATCGCATTCTGGTCAAGCGCCTCGATGCGGAAGAGGAGTACCGAGGCGGCATCGTCATCCCCGAAACAGCCAAGGAGAAGCCCCAGGAGGGCGAGGTGATCGCGGTTGGAGACGGAAAGGTCTCTGACAGTGGCCAGGTGGTCAAGATGGCCGTGAAAGCCGGCGATCGGATTCTTTTTGGAAAGTATTCGGGATCGGAAGTCAAGATCGAGGACGAAGAGTACCTGATCATGCGTGAGGATGAGGTTCTGGGCATTCTGACCGGTAAAAAGGTCAAAGCCTAAGAAAAACATTCAACCCCAGTTATAAGAAAATCATCCAGCGAGTCTGTTAAGAGACTCGTCAGAAAAGGAGAAAGCATATGTCAGCAAAAGTAGTCACTCATGGTGAAGACGCACGTCGCGCCTTGATCCAGGGCGTGAACAAACTGGCCAATGCCGTCAAGGTGACGCTTGGGCCCAAGGGCCGTAATGCCGTTTTGGAGAAAAAGTTCGGTTCTCCGGTTGTCACCAAGGACGGAGTCACCGTCGCCAAAGAGATTGAATTGGATGGCATCGAGAAAGTGGGCGCTGCCATGGTTCGCGAAGTGGCCAGCAAGACCAGTGATGTGGCCGGTGATGGAACCACCACCGCGACAATCCTGGCTCAGGCAATCATTCGAGAGGGCTTCAAGACGGTCTCAGCCGGCGCCAACCCCATGGCAGTCAAGCGTGGTATTGACAAGGCCGTTGTCGTCGCGGTTGAGGAGATCAAGAAACTCTCCAAGCCCGTCAAGGGCGAGATGATCGCTCAGGTCGGATCTATTTCCGCCAACAACGACGCCGAAATCGGCGATATCATCGCCGAGGCCATGAATAAAGTGGGTAAGGACGGTGTCATCACCGTTGAAGAGGCCAAATCGATTGAAACCTCACTGGAGGTTGTCGAGGGGATGCAGTTCGACCGTGGCTATCTCTCCCCCTACTTCGTGACCGATCCGGAACGAATGGAGTGCACTCTGGAGGACGCCTACATCCTCCTTAACGAGAAAAAGATCAGCTCCATGAAGGACATGCTGCCGCTCCTGGAGCAGGTGGCCAAGACCGGCAAGCCCTTCTTGATCCTCTCCGAGGATGTGGAAGGTGAAGCCCTGGCCACTCTGGTGGTCAATCGCCTGCGTGGCACTCTGCAGGCTGCCGCGGTGAAGGCACCCGGATTCGGTGATCGTCGCAAGGCAATGCTCGAAGACATTGCCATTCTGACCGGTGGTCAGGTGATCTCCGAAGATCTGGGAATCAAGTTGGAAAGCGTGAAGCTGGAAGACCTCGGTACCGCCAAGAAGATCACGATTGACAAGGACAACACCACCATCGTCGAGGGTGGTGGCAAGCCGGCAGACATCGCGGGTCGAGTCAAACAGATCCGAGCCCAGGTTGAAGAGACCAGCTCCGACTACGATCGTGAAAAGCTGCAGGAACGCCTGGCCAAGCTGGTCGGGGGTGTGGCTGTCATCAAAGTGGGCGCCGCAACCGAAACCGAGCTCAAGGAGAAGAAGGCCCGTGTTGAGGATGCCATGCATGCCACCAAGGCAGCTGCAGAAGAGGGCATCGTCCCGGGCGGCGGAGTCGCCCTGCTGCGCGCCGTTGGAGCAGTGGAAAAGCTCAAGCTGGATGACGCTGATGAGCAGATCGGTGTGAACACCGTCAGACGGGCGCTGCAGGAACCCCTGCGTCAGATCGCTCACAACGCCGGTCACGAAGGAGCTATCGTGGTTGGAAAGGTCGGCGACGGCAAGGGAGCCTTCGGCTTCAACGCCGCCACCGAAGTGTACGAAGACCTGGTGAGTGCCGGAGTCATCGATCCCACCATGGTGGTTCGCACGGCCCTTCAGAATGCTGCCTCGATCGGAGGCCTGCTTCTGACCACAGAAGCGCTGATCACCGACGCTCCTGAGGATGACAAAGCCCCCGCAGGCCCTCCCGGAGGGGGCGACATGGGCGGCATGGGCGGCATGGGCGGCATGGGCGGCGGCATGGGCGGAATGTACTAAACGCCCCTCAAGTATAGAAAAGCGTGCTGGCCACGCTGACAGCAAAGAGAAGGGCAGAAGAGAGAATGGTTATTCTTTCTTCTGCCCTTTTTTATTTTTCACTCCCGGTCTCACCTGTCGGATGGCTGTCCTCGGATTCTTCTGAACTTGCGGCCTCAACTCAATGCGATCATCCTCTTGAATGAGTCCCGTCCTGACACACCATTCGATAAAGGCGTCATTCTTGACGCGCGTAAAGCGCACCCTTCTCTTCTCTCTGGATTCCCATCGGGTTAGAATTAGCAGGTGCGTCAACAAAAATACTGGGTCATCCTTTTCTGCGCGGGAGTCCTCTACCTGACCCTCTTTTATCAGCTGGGGACACTGGCCTTCATGGGCGCGGATGAACCCCGCTATGCGGGCATCGGAGAGGAGATGTTCCTGAGCGGCGACTACCTGACACCCACCTTGAATGGGCGCCCCTGGCTGGAAAAACCTCCCTTGTTGTTTTGGCTGGAGGCGGTGAGTTTCAGCCTGTTCGGAGTTCACGAAGGGTCGGCCCGGTTACCCGGAGCATTGTTGGCCCTGGTGTCACTGCTCGGGGTGGGCCTGCTCGCCCGGGAACTGCAGGGAACCCGCTGCGCCTTTTTCACGGTCTTGATTCTGGGGACGTCCGGATTGTTTTTTGTGTTCGCCCGCGCCGCCTCGACCGACACCATTCTGGTCTCCATGTTGAGTGCGGCAATGGTGTGCGGATATCAGGCCACCCGCAGAGATTCTAACCTGTGGGCAATCGGCGCCGGCCTGACGCTGGGCCTGGCGGTGCTGGCCAAAGGGCCGGTGGCGATGGTGCTCTTTGTCGGCGTCTTTGGTCTTTACTTCCTGTTGATCCAGGAACTGCACTGGAGCGCCCTTCAGGTGGCCCTTCTGGCTATCTCCTCTGGGTTGACCGCGGTGCCCTGGTTCTGGGAGGTGTGGAAGGAAAATGGATACAGCTTTGTCGCCACCTTCTGGATCAATCACCACCTGGCGCGTTTTTTCACCGACCTTCACCACCACTCTCAACCTTTCTGGTACTACCTCCCGGTCTTGCTGATCGGATTTTTCCCCTGGATCTTCTTTTTGGGTTCAGCCCTGGTGCGCGGCTGGCGGCGGCGGGGACATCTTCTGGAACCTCGATTCCGTCCGGAGTTGTTTCTGTGGCTGTGGGTGGGGGTCCCCTTTGTCTTCTTCTCGATCAGCCAGAGCAAGCTGGCCGGTTATGTTCTGCCTGTGTTTCCACCGCTGGCCATATTGATCGCCCTGGAGTGGGATCACTGGATCGAAGGGGATTTGATCAGCCAGCGTCTCATGCGCACCCAGCTGATCGTCATGGGTGGATTTGCCTTGCTCTTTTCCGGGGCCTTGCTTTGGGGCTTTTACTTCATCTACGGGGCCCCCGTCATCGGTATCCTCCTGGCTGTGCCCATTGTGACAGGAGCCGGCCTGGCCCTGTTCGAAGTGCAACGGCGGAAGCCTCCGGCGATTTTCCTCTCGCTGGTGGCCGGCATGACCCTTTTTGCGTCACTGGCCTACTGGAAGGCCGCTCCGGTGCTGGATGATTATCATTCGGCACGGGATCTTTCCCAGTTGATTCTTCCCCGGATCTCACAGGAGGAGCCCCTGATTCTATATCGTTACTTCCATCACACGGCCGGCTACTACACCAACCATCAGGTTACTCCCGAGGCGGTGAATGACCTGGACGCGCTCCATGACTACTTCAAAGCGCATCCTCAGCGGCAGTTTCACATCCTGACCCAGGAAGACGGTTTTAAGGACCTCGACTCCCTTGAGGCCAAATTGATCCAGCAGCAGGGGAACCTCTATCTGTTGGAAGCCACCTCCCGATAGCTAGCTATTGTGCAAACGGTTTGGTAGGGGGGGGGCGCTGGTCGAAGACCAGCGCGTTTCACGTTACAGGTTCCACGTTCCACGAAAAAGAATTTTAGGAGGGCACGGCCCTGCGCCCTTTGCCGCCACGAACAGGGGAACGAAAGCGCCCCAAACCTGCTAAGATAAATA
>JAZFRU010000180.1:0-2152 GCA_036445815.1 Acidobacteriota bacterium
GGCTCATCCCCCAACAACAGGCTCGGCTTGCCCACCAGCGCACGGGCAACGGCAACCCTCTGTTGCTCCCCTCCCGATAATTGTCCAGGCTTGTGGTGAGCTCGATCGCCCAGGCCTACTTCATCCAGCAGGGCGTGTGCCCTCTCTCTGGCCTCAGGAAAAGGGACCCGCCTCAGCAGCAGCGGAAACATCACATTCTCCACGGCGGAAAACTCCGGAAGCAGATGATGAAACTGAAAGATGAATCCGATTTGCCGATTGCGAAACTGGGCCAACTGCTGGCCCTCCAAGCGAGTGACTTCCTCCCCTGCCAGAGAAATCTGTCCGGCGTCGGCTCGGTCCATGCCGCCCACCAGATGAAGAAAGGTGCTCTTGCCCGACCCACTGGCACCGGTCACCGCCAGCATCTCTCCCTGTTTTAAGCGCAGGGACAGATCAATCAAAATGTGCAGCTTCTCATCGCCCGAAGAGAACGATTTGCAAAGTCCTTGAACCTCGAGGAACTTACTCATATCTCAGTGCTTCGACGGGATCCAATCGGGAAGCCGCCCTGGCCGGATATAAGGTGGCCAAGAAGCTGATTAGAATGGCCAGGACCGACACCAGAAGCAGGTTACCGGAGTTTAATTCAAAGGGAACGTAAGGGATCGCATAGACCTGTGCTTCAAGGCGAAAAACCTGGTAAGTGTTGAAGTACCAAACTGCCGCACTGCCCAGCAGATCTCCCAGCATCGTTCCCACCAATCCGATCGTCAAACCTTGCAGCATGAAGACCGCCATAATGGTTCGAGTGGTCCCTCCCATGGCGGTGATGATGGCGATGTCACGACTCTTCTCCATCACCATCAGGGTCAATGTCCCCACGATGTTCAGCGAGGCCACGAGAATAATCAAACCAATGGCGATGAACATGGCCAGCCTTTCCAACTCCAAAGCCGAAAACAGAGGCCGATTCAGCTCAATCCAGGTACTGGTCAAATAACCGGGACCGACGATGCCCTTCACCTGGGTGGCCACCGAGGGAGCCTCGTCAATATCGTGGATCCGCAGCTCGAGAGTTGAGGCTTGGTTGGGAGAGAGTCCAAAGAAACGTTGAGCGGCCTCAATGGAAAAGAGGACCCAGTTGGCATCGTATTCCCATAGACCCGACTCAAAGATAGCGATCACCCGAAAGGTCTCGATCCGCGGCATCCGACCCAGAGGGGAGAGCTCTCCCTGAAGACCCATGGCGCGAATATTCTCACCCACAGCCACTCCCAAAGACTGAGCCAGATCTGTTCCTAACACAACAGCAGGGATGGAACTCAGTTGGTCAAAACCGTCCAGACTGCCTCTGATAATGGTGGGGAAAAGATCGGAAGATTGCTCCATTGTGCCCGGGTCGATCCCCTTGAGCATGACGGGCTGTTCGCGAACATCACTCACCAGAAGAGCCTGGCCATAAACGGTGGGGATGAGGGCCAGCACTTCAGGCATCTCTCTGATCTGTTCAGCCAGGGATTGATACTCGGAAATAGGTCCGGCACTGGCCTTCAACACGTTGACATGTGAAGTGGCACCCAGGATCCGGTCCTGGAACTCTTCTCTAAAACCCGCATTCAAAGCCAGGGCGATATTCAGAGTCATCACCCCCGCCGTCACCCCCACCACCGAAATCAAAGTAACGACCGAGATGACCGCCTGCTTGCGTCCGGCTCGCAGATATCTCAGGGCCACAAAAAGCTCGAATTTCGTGAAGGGCAAAAGCTTTACACTCCAGCAAAGTCAGGACTAGTCCTGATTATGCATAGGTTCTCGTCACGAAGCGACGAAAGCGCCGGCCTGACAAGGCGCAAGACCCGCAAGCGGGTGCCCCAAGGCCCCCGCAAACGTACTCTCTGCAGTACTTTGAGGAGGCCGACCAAGTGGAACGCAGTCAGGGTGGATGATTTCGGCGCTGCAGTAGAGAATTTATGCCTAGTCCGGGCGGTAAGCTTAATCGAGGATTTTCAGAATTTCTTCCAGTTCCTTTTGAATTTCGGAAA
This sequence comes from Acidobacteriota bacterium, assembly GCA_036445815.1. Lineage (GTDB taxonomy): Bacteria > Acidobacteriota > UBA6911 > RPQK01 > JADFOI01 > JAPYTY01. Next base: position 2,025 of record JAZFRU010000180.1, read on the forward strand.
GGGCCGGTCCTTGATCCGCTTTGGAAGAAGGTTTGAATAAAGGCAGGTCAGATTTTCCATCGTCGAGAAGCTTCTTATTGGCTCCTGAAATGGTGTAGCCTTCCTGGTAGAGCAGCTGCTTGATGGCC
>JAZFRU010000181.1:0-7159 GCA_036445815.1 Acidobacteriota bacterium
AAACCGATTTGAATTTCGTGATCCAGAACGCTTCCGAGCCCGAGATGGAACACCTGGCCAGGAACACTCTGGCTCGGATCGCCCAGTCTCAGAACGACAGCGAGAAGGCCACAGCTCTTCTGGAGCAGATTCTAGTCGATGAGTCGGATGCCTTTCCCAAGGCGGTAGTCCTTCTGGAGCTAGCACAAACCCACGAGACTGCAGGGAATACCCAGGAGGCCCTCAGATACTATCGGAGACTGACGGCAGAATATCCCACCAGCCAGCATCTGCAGCAAGCCAGAACCCACATCGATCAGTTGGAAACTCTGAGTAACCAGGACTAGCCGACATCTTGTCGGTATTGGTGCGTTCACAGGGAAACCCTGGGAGGTGCACTCTGTGCGCCGAATCCGGTCCAGCCTTCACCACCAAGACACAGAGAAGATATCCACCACAGAGACACAAAGACACAGAGAAGACTGTCCCAGGGCTTCGCCCTGAGCCAGCCTGCTGACGCTCCTTCGGAGCGTGTCTAACAGCCTACAGTAGGGGCGCACGGCCGAGCGACAGTGAGGCCGCTCATAGAGCGGCTCTTCTCTTCTTCCGTGAAACGTGAAACGTGAAACGCGCTGACCTTGGGTCAGCGCTCTAATATTTCAGCATCGAGAAGACTTCGTACCCGTCCAGCTGGGTGGACCCCTTGAGGGCTTCCAGTTCGACGACGAACGCGAACTCCACCACTTTGCCTCCCAGTTGCTCGACCATCCGGGCTGCGGCCGCGGCCGTGCCTCCAGTCGCGATGAGGTCGTCGACGATCAACACCCGCTGATCCGGCTCGATCGAATCCTTGTGTATCTCCAGGGTGTCCTCCCCGTACTCGAGTGCATAAGAAGCACTGATAGTCTCGGCAGGAAGTCTGCCTTTCTTTCGTACCGGAACAAATCCGGCATTCAGGTTATAGGCCAGACTGGGGGCAAAAATAAATCCCCGTGACTCGATACCGACCACTTGGTCAATGGGCTGTCCCCTGTACCTCTCCGTCAGGCCATCGATGACCTGCTGCAGGCCTTTTTTGTCCTTTAACAAGGTGGTGAGATCGTAAAAGAGGATTCCCGGCTTTGGGAAATCAGGAACCTCCCGGATCAAGTGCTTCATCTCTTCCATGACTTACCTTTCAATTGAAAACGTGGAGTACGACTCGAGCTCAACATCCCTAACCTCGACATGCTCGACAATGGCCGAGGAAGGTCCTTTTTGTAATTCGTTCAGGAACCGGGCCATGGCATCGCCATCTCCTGTGGCATAGGTCTCGACCTCTCCACCCGGAAGATTCTTCACCCAACCCTTGATGTCATGGTCCTCCGCGGCACGGTAGGTGAAATAACGAAATCCTACTCCCTGAACACGTCCCTTGATAATACAGTGCCGTGCAACCATGCCGCTCCGTTGACGCTTTCCTTTCAGCGGCAGGACCATGGGGCCTGTCGCAAGACGGAGGTGCCACGGCCCTGGAAGGCTAGCAAATTATGGTCGGGGCGAGAGGATTTGAACCTCCGACCTCACGGTCCCGAACCGTGCGCGCTACCATGCTGCGCTACGCCCCGACTCAATGCACTGCTCAGCACTCCTCCCCGGTCGCAGGTGGCCAGGGAACCCAGTGCCTAGGTAGTATATTTCACAATCCAGAATCCGCCGAGTAAAAGAGCAATAAAAATGAATGTGAGTAAATTAAAGTAGCGATCCACAAACTTCCCGATGGCAGGGCCGAACCAGGCGATCAACCCCCCCAGAAGAAAAAAACGAGCGCTCCGACCCACCAATGCCGCCAGGAGAAATGTCGCCAGATTGATGTGGAACACGCCGCCTGCGATGGTGAATAGCTTGAAGGGGATCGGCGTAAAACCCGCCACCAGGACCGCAACCGCATCCCATTCCTGGTAGAGATCCCGGACTCGTTCATATTGCTCGCCGGCCCCGTAGAGTTCCACGATTCTCCTGCCGAGCAATTCGTAGAATTCCATCCCTAATAGATAACCCAGCAGCGCTCCCAGCACTGATCCCGCTGTGCACATTCCTGCGAACCGAAGAGCTTTCTTGGGGTCTCCGATCCCCAGGGGAATAAGAAGAATGTCGGGTGGAATCGGGAAAAAAGAAGATTCCGCAAAGGCTATTCCGAAGAGTGCTCTTCCGGCGTGGGGACGACTGGCCAGGCCGACTACCCAGTCGTAAAGTCCTCTGACCCAGCAAAAAGGGTTCCAATTAAACGAGGAGGTTTTCAACATCCCGGACTACCGTTCATCGTTTTCCAAAATCGCCACGATCTCTTCGCGGCCATTCTCTTGCGCAAACTCCAGTGCCGTCTTACCCTCATCACTCTGTGCCTGACTGTCGGCCCCGGCCGTCAACAATAATCTCGTCGTTTGCACATGATCTGAATTCACCAGGTCGAATCCCTTGCCAAACTGTGTCTCTCCAGCCCCCTGGCCGGCTGCCAGCATCAAAGCAGTCAGACCCGTGGTGTCCTTTGTCGTGCAGTCGGCTCCGGATTCTATAAAGACTTGAACCGAATCCGCAAGTCCTTTACGCGATGCATGCATCAAGGCATTTCTACCCAGTTGATCCAACGCATCGCGGTCGGCACCTGCCTCCAGCAGAAGGGGGATCACCTGAGGATGGGCATGCATCAAGGGCGTGGTGTTCCAGATATCCCGAGAATCGACATCCACGTCCATATCCAGCAACAACTGGACGACTTCCACATTTCCCTGAAATCCTGCCACACTCAACGGGGTGGCTCCCCAGTTGTTTGGTGCGTGGGGGTCAGCGCCCTCTTCTATCAGGGTCCTTATAATGTCGTTGTTGTTATACAGAGCCGCTGCCATTAAAGGCGTCCAGCCTTCAAGGTCTCTGACATTCACCTGGGCTCCTGAATCCAATAACAATTGAACCAGGTCGCTGTTCTCGCCGTACACCGCAGACGCAAGGGGCGTGATCCCCTGCAAGTCGGGTCTGTCAATATCGGCGCCTGAATCAATCAGTGCTTGCAGCATATCGCGGTTTCCCTCCAACGCTGCTCTGCCCATGGCGGTCTGTCCCTCCTGATCGGTTCCATTTAAATTGGCTCCGGCCAACGCCAGGAGTCTCAAGGCACTGACCTGGCCGTTTTCAGCTACCCGTCTTGCCACCTGATCCTTGACACTGATCCATCCCACAACCAGCATCAGGAACAGGACGGCAAGCAATAGCAGGGTCCGATCAGGGGTGTTTTCAATAGAGGTGGAAGTCTCCTCGGGCAAGGTGACCGGCTCGGCGGCCTGCTTTGGACTGTCTTCACTCATGTACAGCTCCTTCGGGCTTGGGACGTTGAGGTTATTTGGGGGACTCAGCCAGTCCGCTTGATGAATAAATCCTCTGCTGCATCGCCGGTCGCCTTCATCTGAGCGCAGCGAAGACTCGTACCTTCCGTGCTGGCTGGGTTGCGCCAGGCTGGGGCCTCCTCAGCGTGTTCAGCAGTACGCTTGCGGCGGGGCCCGCCGGCCCTGTGGGGCACAAGCCTTGTCGTCAGTCCGGCCCTTTTTGCGAGGGGTTCAGATGGCGGAGACGGCGCCTTGTGAACTGAACCGATTCATCATTACGAGCAAGAGAGTCGATCTGACGAATCCCTTATTCAGCGTACTACAAATGGAGTCGCCAAGGCGGTCGAAGCGAAATTAAGGGGCTGAATCCGTGCCATTGAAAGGGAAAACGAGGACTAATGGCGAGGTCAAGGAATTTTATCTTGGCCGAATTGACCGGAGGTCGATATACTGCGAACGGCCAAGGAGGCCACTACTCTTATGTCAATTCCACTACGTGTGCTGATGATCGAGGAAGATGCGGCCAACCTGGAGCTTGTGAAGCAGGAACTGCAGAACGCCGGCTTCGAACCGGCTGTCACGGCCGTGGAAATTGAGCGTGACTATTTCAGCCAGCTCGATGCGGAATTCGATCTCGTCATCTCCGAATACGCACTCCTTCAGTTTGACGCGCTGCGTGCTCTGCAGATTCTAAAGGAGAAAAAACTGGCCATTCCTTTCGTCGTTATCGGAGGCAAGCTGGGCGAAGAACTGGCCGTCGAGTGCATGAAGCAGGGAGCGGCGGACTTTGTCCTCAAGTCACGTCTGAATCGACTTGGACCGGTGGTTACACGTGTGTTGCAGGAAGTCCGGGTCGAAAAGGAAAAGCGTTTGGTTGAGGCTTCCTCGCGACAGGAAATGGACCAGTACCGCCAGATTGTGGAGTCGAGTCCGGACGGCCTGGCACTGATTCGAGAGGGTAAGGTGGTCTTTATGAACCGGGCAGGGTCCAAGTTGTTTGGAGCTGCTAGTCCCAAACAGCTGGTTGATAAGGACTTATCGGAATTGACTCATCCCGATTCGCAGGTGGTCAAGAGGCTGACAGGCCCCGGGGATGAATCGGACAGTTTGGCTGTCTTTCAGGAAACGTTCCTGCGCCTGGATGGGACCGAACTGATCGTTACTCTGGAGGCCGGTTCCTTCAAGAATAATGGAGATGAGGGCAACCTGCTCGTTTTCAGAGAAACCACCCGTCAGGACGAAGAACAACATCTATCCTCTTTTCATTCTCAACTTCTGGCTCAGGTGTCGGACGTTGTGGTGGCGGTCGACAGCCAGATGAAGGTCAGCTACTTCAACGACAAGGCGGAACAAATGTATGGTCTCAGCGCGGATGAGGCGATGGGGCGAGAATTGGAGCAAATCTTCCAGAGACGCTGGCCGGAACAAGGGGATGAGGATGCGTTTCAGGAGGCCTTGGCATCGGTTGGATTTTGGCGCGGAGAGTGTGTGCACGTTACCAACTCGGGGCAGGAAATAGCGGTCCGATCCTCGGTCGGAAGACTTCAGGATGAGCAGGGGCAGGTAGCGGGCGTCGTGTTGGTGGTCCGAGACATCACAGAGCAGCAGCAGTCGGTCGAAACGCTGAAAGCCGAGCGCAACTTCTATTCTTCGACCCTGGCTGCAGCCGATGCCCTGGTTCTGGTTTTGGATCGAGAAGGAAGGATCATGCTGTTCAATGGTTCTTGCGAGCAGATTACGGGGTACTCTTTCAACGAAGTCAGAACCAAGTACCCCTGGGAATTTCTGATATCTCCCGAGGACAGTCAGAGCGCTCAGGACTTTTTCAAGGAACTCCGCACCGACCAATTTCCCCACCGCTACGAGGGACAGTGGATCACCAAGGACAGCGCTTTGAGACGCATTCAGTGGTCAGACACGGCCCTGACCGATGACACTGGCGCCGTGGCTTATGTCGTGTCGACAGGAGTCGATGTCACCGATCGGAAAGAGGCGGAGCAGGCCATCCAGGAAAGTGCGGACTACTTTCGATCTCTGGTGGACAACACCAACGATGTTCTCATCGTGATAGACAGAGATGGAACGGTCCAGTTTGCCAGCCCTTCAGTTGAAGGGATGTTGGGATACCGGGGGGATGAACTGGTGGACGTGGGTTTCCTGGAGAAGGTGCATCCTGAGGATTTACCAACCTTCAGTAAGATCCTGGAAGAGGTTCAAGAGAGGCCGGAAGCGACGAAATCTTCAGACTTTCGCGTCCTGGGCAAGGAGGACTCCTGGGTCAGCCTGAAAGGAACGGTTCGAAGCCTTCTGGAAGAACCGGCTGTTTCAGGAATTGCCATCACTCTTCGGGATGACGGCGGACAAAGAAAAATGGAGCAAGGTTTCCAGAACCAGTTGGACTCCCTCAACGTGATGCACGCGATTGATTTGGCCACCAGCAGCAGCCTGGATCTCAGGGTGGCCATGAAGGTTGTTCTCGAACAAATCACCTCAAGCCTGAAAGTCGATGCCTCGTGTGTGTTGCTGTTCAATCCGAACACGCGGATCTTGAAGCCCTTCGCAAGCCGTGGCTTTCGCAGTATCGCGGCCACCCGTTCTCAAGCCGTTTTGGGAGAAGGTCTGGCGGGTAAGACGGCCCTGGAGCGCAAACTCATCCGGATTTCCAATCTGGCGGAATCCAAGGAACAGTTCAGTCGAGCTGAGCTGTTCTCTGAAGAGGAATTCGTCACCTATTACGGGGTTCCCCTGGTCGCTCGAGGCGAGCTCAAAGGGGTACTGGAGTTGTTTAACCGTTCTGCCCTGCCTCCCGACTCGAATTGGTCGGACTTTTTGACAGCCGTAGCTTCTCAAACGGCCATAGCCATTGATAATGCCGATCTGGTGACCCGACTCCAGCGTGAGAACACCGACCTCGGTTTTGCCTATGACATGATGCTGGAGAAGGTTGCGGAGGCGCTGGATCAGCGCGAGCGGATGCCCCGGGGCCATTGCCGAAGGGTGTCCGAGATGACCGTGTTGTTGGGCAATGCCATGGGAGTTCCGGAAGTGGAACTGGCTCATCTGCGCCGCGGCGCATTGCTTCACGATCTTGGCAAACTTCGGATTCCGGAGAAGCTGCTTCTCAAGCCGAGTGCCTTGACAGATGAAGAATGGGAGATCATGTGTCAACATCCCAACTACGCCCACCAGTTGATTTCCTCCGTGCCCCATCTGCGCAGGGCTGTCGACATTCCTTACTCACATCATGAAAAGTGGGATGGGTCCGGTTATCCACAGGGCCTCAAGGGAGATGAAATCCCCCTGTCGGCTCGAGTGTTTGCCGTGGTCGAAGCCTGGGACGTCCTGGCCGTTGACCGGCCATATCGAGAAGCCTGGCCGCGGACCAAGATCCTCGGCCACTTGAACTCCCAATCCGGAAGTGACTTCGATCCCGAGGCGGTAGCAAGACTCCTGGAGTTGGAAAAAGAGGGCGTGCTCAGGATCCATTCAGAAGTTTAGTCTCAGACCTGCCCGCTAGAATAGAGGGCGGTGTCATGCAAGATCAAGAAGTTCTGGAGCATCTGGAGGAACTCGTCTTTCACCTCGGCCTGGAGTTGAGATGGGAGGAGGGTGAGTTTGCGGGAGGGATCTGCCGCCTCCGGGACCAGGAACTCTTTCTGGTCAACCCATCCTTGACCACTGGTGAGAAAATTCGAGTTCTCTGTCGGGAGCTTTCACAGGCCGACCTGTCCCGAACCTTCGTGCTTCCAGCCCTTAGGGAACGCATCGTCCAATGCGAGGGGGGATCGACGGGATAAGGAGCCGTCCCTCGCCCAAACCTG
>JAZFRU010000182.1:0-4923 GCA_036445815.1 Acidobacteriota bacterium
TGGTGGGTTGAACCGACAACACGCCGGCCTCAGAAATCACCGATTCACCCGAAGTGAACTGGAAGATGGCACTTCCGGCGGGCGTCTGGCTTCCCTGATTCAAGGTCACAACCGCATAACCGACCCCCAGGCCGGTGCTCCTGGTCAACTCTCCTCGAAAGGTTCCGTTCCCTTCGATCTGATAGGTAAAGGTGGATCCCACAACTCCATCCAGGGCCAGCTCTAGAGGCACTCCTGAACTGCCAAACAGCCGAATCTGCCCTCCGACCGCCTCTTGACTGGCGTTGATCAATACCAGCTGAGTCGACAACCCCACACCGGCTCCCACCTGAGGGAAGATGACCGAATCGGTGGTGGCCGGCTCGGTGAGATCCACCACGGGGAGGGTGGCAAAAATAGCCGTTCCGTCAAGGTTGGTATTTTGTCTGAGCGTGACTGCCGCCAGTTGTTGCGCAGTTTGCTGGGTCTGGAATGTGAGACTTCCCGTGAAGTCCCCCAGGTTCGGGAACAATTGGTCCACGAACAATGCCTGGTGCTCGCCAGGGCCGAACTCCCGGGGCGGGTCGGTACGGGCCACTTCATTTCCCGACTCGTTGCGCAGCACCAGCGTCACGGACAAGGGTGTGGCCGAAGGATTGACCAGGGCCAGGGCGGTTTTCCCATTCCCTTGCTGCTCCACGAAGATGCGTCCCGAGGAGATCGGTTTCACGGCGGCAACTCCAGCCTCCCACACCAGAACCCCCTGGGCGTCGCTGGAGCTGAAAAGTGCCGTTCCGACGGGAAGGTCACGGCCGGGATCGGCGGAAATGACCGCGTAGCCCACCTGAAGCGGAATCTGGGAGTAAACGAGGCTCACCAGGCAAGCCAGGGCCAATGCCAGGATTGGTGGCCGCAGAGACTGAATTGATCGCAACCTTCTTAAATCCATACGGACGAAGTCAGGATCCCCCGCTTCATCTAACCCCTATACTGAAAGGGTACTCCATTTTGACCTTCTACTGAATGGGAAATGTCGGGATGATCCCACCGCCGTCAAAAGGATAATTTGAGGGCCAATCGGATAGATCTCGAACGGACCTGGGTGTCAAAAGTTTTCCCAAATCCGGGGGATTCTAGAATGCGAACGGGAATTCCAAAATGGGTGCGGTTCAATAGATTGAACACCTCCAGTCTCACGTCGAAGGTGGTCTCCTCGGCAACTGAAAAACTTCGGGACAGGGCCAGGTCGATCGTGGCGATCCCCTGGGCACGAAAGCTGTTCCGCCCCACCTTGCCCTGCTCCCCTCGGGAGGCCAACAGATTCAAAGGGTCCACTCCCGGAGCCAGTTCAAGAGAAGAGGGGTTCTGAGGGTTGGTTGTCACGCCAGTCACGGAATCCAGACGATCCGTTAGATTGCCGTCAAAGTTCTGATCCAGCGAGGTGTTGACCGTGAAAGGCTGACCGGTCTGAAACTCTCCCAGAGCCAGCAGCTTCCAGTCCTTTAACAACGGGTGGGCGGAGCCGGTACCCAGATCCCAGGTGAAAAACCAGCTGAGGCGATGCCGGGCGTCGAAATTGGCTGAAGCTCGTTCCAGACCCAGACGCGAACTGTCCTGGGGAAGGGAGAAAAAGGCCCGGCCGTCAAAGAGATCAGACACCTCATCCAGGGCGTGGGCCCAGGTCCAGCTGGCCTGGAATTGGAACCCTTGGCTCAGTCTTTTCTCAACCGATAATTGCAGGGAATGGTAGGTGGAGCTGGCCGAATTCTGAAAGACGGTATAGGCCCCCAGTTCCTGCTCGGGGCGTCCCCTGGCGGTGGGCGAGAGGACCGGCGGCAGGTCGAATATGGACAGGGGTTCCCCCACGAAGGGATCGGAAAAGAGAACGGGCGTTGCGATCAGACCCGCATTGGGCGTAACGAAGCGGGTCAGATGTAATCCCCGGGTTCCTACATAGCTGGCGGACACCAGGTAGGCGTCGCCCCACTGCCGTTGGGCTGAAAACACCAGGTGCTGGGCATAGCTATTCTCGAAATGCTTTTCAGGCAAGGTGAAAGCCAGTCCGTTGCTGCTCAAGCTTCCTCCTGGAAAAGGAGGCGCCTGCACGAAGAGACTCCCCAATCCGGTGGCAAAAGCCTCTTCGCCGAGATTATAGGAGTTGAGTGAGCCGGGGCGAATCAGGGGATCTCCTGTGGGAACAAAGGTGAAAAAGGAGGGACTGTTGAGGATCAACCCCGTGGGCAGATTGAAATTGAGATCAAGATTGATGGGAGCGAAGGTGGGGAAGACATTGCGCGACTGGCTGGTTGCGGCTCCCAGGTTGGCGTCATAGGAGATCCCGTAGCCGGCACGAATCACGGTTTTGCCGTTGCCGAAGGGATCCCAGGCGAAGCCCAGGCGAGGCGCAAGGTTGTTTCTATCGGCCGCATAGATGCGCTCTCTCCCTGCCAGGAAATTCTGCACCGCCCCCAGAGCGTCGTCAAAGGCCCGGTTTCCACCAATGATAATCGCTTGATCATCGGGGCTGCCGGTGGGTTCGAGGTGTCCGAACCGGTCGGCTTCCAGGTTGAAGGTCCCCTCAATTCGGTCGTTCACCTCGCGGGGAACGGTCTGTAATTCGTAGCGGAGTCCCAGGTTCAGCGTGAAGCTCTCGGTCACCTTCCACTCCTCCTGAACGAAGAAATCGAACTGGGTGAATCGTAGGCCGATGGTCGTGTCGGGAACAGGACCGGTACTGAGCGTTTGCAGGAATCCAGCCGGTGCCCCCAGCGCCGCCAGGTCAGTACCCCGAAGTCGCCCGTCGTCGGTGGCAAACACACAAGATGGATTGAACACGCAGTCGGTCGAGACCAGCCCGTTGGCAAAGATGACCAGCGGCCGAGCGTTGCGGTCGGAAAAGCTGTTCAGCTGGGAACGACGGATGTCGAAACCCATCTTCAGGGTGTGTGTGCCCCCTGTTCGCGTCACAAAATCACTGATCTGAAAGGTGTTGTCGGTCCGGCCCTGGGGGAAGTTGAAGACATCCACGCCGATGGTGCTGAAGGGAGCGATGGCGAGCTGTCCGATGGGCCCGGTTGCGCCGAATGGGCCGAAGCGTCCGTAGGGCGTCTCGATGACTTGAGCGAATCGAGGGGGCAGTAGTTGCGATGGGCTGGATCCAAACAGCAGTGGACTCTCCTGTTGAGGAGGAAAAGTCAGCCGGGTGCGACCGTAGGAAAAGCGGAGTGCATTTCCGTAGCGAGTGGTCGTGCTGTTGAGATACAGCGAGAGATTCTGGGTTCTGGTATCGGTTCCCAGCGAGGAGTTGATGGCTTCGCTGGTGAAGGGAATGATGGATTGATCATCGGTAAAGTTATAACGGGCTGAAAAACTGTGGGCTGAAGCCGGATACCAGTCCATTTTCATGGAAAACATCAGGCCGCTTCCCTCACCCGGTCGAACCTGGGTGTAGTTGTTCTGAGAGAATGGTCCGGACGTGTTGTTGGGCAAGGGGTAAAGCTCGAAAACACTCCTTCCTGCCAGGTCGGAATAGGGGATACCAAGGTTCTCGAGAAAACTCCCCAGTTCATCAATCGGAACAAAGCCGTCCCGGGTTCTGAGCCCTCGAGCCTCCGGACCGGGTACCACAAAGTCTCGCATCGAGATGGTCTGATGGGACTGATACTCGACCGAGCCAAAATAAAATAATCGTTCGGCAATCAGGGGGCCTCCCAGGACCCCGCCAAGCTGCTTCTGACTGAATTCGTCTCCGGTGAAAGCGCCGCCGTTCAGGTTTCCGATGTTGACGGTGTCCTCGAATGGGTTCTCAAAAAAATCAGCCGCGTTGAGAACATCATCATTCCAGATGCCGTAAACACTGCCGTGGATGTCTTTTTCTCCCGAGCGCGACACCACGTTGACCATGGAGCCGGAGTTTCTCCCGAACTCTGCGGAAAATCCTCCAGTCACGATTTGAAATTCCCTCACGCTTTCAATGCTTTGTGGAATCAGGACCACGAAACCCTGTCTTCGGACCCCGATGTCTTCATCGTTGTTGTCTGACCCGTCGACGGTGAAATTGTTGCTGCGGCCGCGGAGGCCATTCACCGAGAACTGCCCCGAGGTTCCAACTCCAATGCCGACGGCCGGGCCTACCCCTGAGGAGAAGGGAACCCGGAAAACACCAGGAGACAGGAGTGCCAGCTGATCAAAGGTGCGGGTTCCCCGGAGGGGAAGTCCCTGTACGAGTGAGGCATCGTAGTTGGCCCGCAGCGCCCAGTCATTGAGAGAGACCATTGAGGTCAATCCCGGTTCGCTGATGTAGGCCAGGATAGAAGGTGAGGGTCCGGGGGCCGTCAGATCAATGATGGCTATTTTTGTCTGTTCGCCCCTGAGCGTGATTTGCTGGGTTGGAGTGGCCACCAGTTTTCTCAATTCAAAGGGAGGAATGACCACCTTGGGCCGGTTGAGCCGGATCAAAACATCCGTTCTCTCAGCCTGGTAGTAGCCCGACTTGTCGACCAGCACGGTATAGTTGCCCGGTTCGAGCTGGATGAAATTGTAGTTTCCCTTGACATCGGTATCGAGCTGCTTCTCCCACCCTCGATCCACATTGATCAAGGTCACGTTGGCCTCTGGCAGCGCCACAAGGCCTTCGATATCCACGACACTTCCCCGCACCTCCCCGGTGAGGGTATCTCCCAGGCAGATCGACCAGGAGAGGACCATACTGATCAGGAACAGGGAAAGGGTGTGAAACTTCAACCAGGGCATGTGAATTCCAAATATTGATGACAAGAGTCTCAGCGCGCAATTGAAAATGGGTCGCTGCCGATGCCCGTCAGTTCTTTGTTGTCGATATCTATAAGTGTATGCGATCGCCAGCATTTAGTGGAGTGTCTCTCCCGTGTCCAGGGAAGCGAACCGGGGTCAAGTATCACTTTTCCAGCAGGTTAAGCTGACCCT
>JAZFRU010000183.1:0-5191 GCA_036445815.1 Acidobacteriota bacterium
ATGGTCGCCACGTGAACATTTCCCGTGGATACCGCCAGGGCCAACCCCGCATTCAGTTCGTCTGCCACCTGGTTGGCTGAGGCGGTCAGGCGATAAGCGGACAACATCCCCTCCACCTGGGGGATCACCATGCTCCCGATGACGATCACCAGGATGCTCACCACCATGGTTTCAATGAGAGTGAAGCCCGATTGTGACGAACTGTTCATGCGAGTTCAGGTTCCCCGAGACCTAGTTCAAGAGTACCATAATTGAGCCTGTTGTCAGACCCGGCGGTTTTCGTCGACCGCCTCAGGGTGTCCGCCAGCCCCGTCGCTAGAGTACCGGTTCCAGGTCGCCCTCCGGGTGATCCTGGTCACCGATTCTTGTCTTTTCTCCTTCTCAGCACTATTCGTTCCATGTCGCAGTTTCTTTAGCCCGCATTTCTCACACCTTGAGCGGACGCTACAAGCCCGTGCATCGGTACGCCTCTTTGCTGGCTATGCTTGGAGTGGAGAAAAAGGAAAGAATTTTCTTCGCTTCGCTCAGATAAAGGCGACTTCTCTGTGTCTCCGTGCCTCTGTGGTGATCATTCCCTCTGTGCCTTTGTGGTGAAAGCGCGCACAGTCTGCCCTAATAGGGATTAAAAGGAGTCAATCCGGTGCTCAGTTCCAGGGTGGGCAGGGTGGGGTGAAAGATGGAATTGACCTGACTGGAGCTGTAGGTTTCCGGGTAGTCGAACCCGGTGGTGGAGAGGTCGAAGCGCTCCTCATTGAGGACATACAAGGGGATGCCGTCATTCCTGTATTTGGAATTGAGGCTGGATTCCTCCGGTTGAAGAAACACGAACCCCTGATTCATGCCGTATCTGATTCGATTGACATAGTCTGTGAACTCCCGTCTGACGACTTCCCGATCCTGGTCGGTCATGGAGGCACCGGACCGGCTCGTTCTTTCGGTTTCGGCATCCCGGACCCATTCGTCTTCAAAGGCTCTCAGCCTGGGGTTGTCCAGTTCCACCATGGTGGCAAAACGGCGGATCTGCCTGAACCCTGCTGCGTAAAAGGTGCTGTAGTATTGCCGCCACAGGTAATAGTAGCCGTAGGGCTCACTGTAAGGGATGTCTGCGGCGACAAAGCCGTTCTCGGCCATACAGCGTCGGACCAGCGAGTAGAACTCGACACTGTAGAGTTTGGACAGCTCGTAGGTGATGGGATCGGGCATGTCAATATAGATGGCCTGGTAGTCGTTTTCGCAGTTCTGGAGCCATGAGAAGGCATCGGCATGAATGAGGCGAAGGCGTGGGTCCCGGAAGGAATCGCCATTCATTTTTCGAAAGACCGGATGATTCCGGGCCAGTTCCAGCATCACCGGATCCAGATCCACCAGCGTAATCTGGTCCACGCCCTCATACTTCAATAGCTCTTTGGCCAGAATTCCATCTCCCCCTCCCAGAATCAGAATTCGATCCGGGGGCCGAGTCCATTGAATGGGGACATGGGCAAAGAACTCATGCCAGAATTCTTCGATATCGGAGTAAAACTGGTAGGCCTTGTTCAGGAACAGGTAGTAGCCTGTTGGGAAATCGGGCTCCTGTACCAGTTTGTCGCTGTAAGAGGCGATCACCCTGCGGTAGTCGGCTGTTTCAGGAACCTGAACCAGATGGATGCGTTGATAGGGAGAACGATAAGCCTCGACCCTGGGGTGGTTGCTGAAGGGATCGAACACCTGGCCAAGGGAATCAACATCCTGGTAGTAGTAAAGTTTCCTCAGGAAAAACTGCTCGAGCCTGGGGGTGTAAAAGAGCAGCTCGAGAAGCAACAAGGCAACCAATCCTGCTCCCACCCCATAGCGGCGTTTCTGTCCAGCTCGTTTGGTTATCAGCAACAAGCCGCAGGCGAAGGCATTCAACAAGCCTGTCAGGAAAGCGGTCCCGAACAACCCCAACAGGGGCCACAGCAGCAACGGGAAGCAAACGGCTCCTATCAGGGAGCCGAAGTAATCCACTCCCAGGACCTTGTTGACGGTGTTTTCCCGCTCTGACTTTCTCAAGGCAATCAACAAGGGGAGCTCAAAGCCCGAGAGAATCCCGATGGCCGCTATAACGCCATAGGCCAGCAGGAGATACCCTGTCCACAGCAGGGATGCCCCCGTGTCGGTTTCAAAGAACGGGACATTGCCATCAAAGTACTTGAAAAAGACGTCCCAAAAGTTCTCGAGAACGACCGACAAGCCCCCTACCAGGCTCAGCCACAACTCAATGCGAAGCAGCCGGTCGACCCTGCCGCTGGTCTCCTCTTTGCACAAGATAGCGCCGATTCCCAGGGCCGCCAGATAGACGCCGATCGTGATACTATACTGGAGTACGGTGTTTCCCAGGAGCACCGAAAGCGTCTGGGCCATCACCAGCTCATAGACGATGCTGCAAAAGGCAACGATCAGAGTAATCAAGTAAGTCATGAGAAGGGCAATCAGGGGGACGCCGGAGCTTGCTCCGCAGTGTCTGATGTCACAATTTCGGGTGGAGTCTATGCCAAGGCCATGATGGGGGTCAAGGTCGATTTGGGCGATCCAGTAAGTCACGGTGACCGAGAGCTATGAACACCAGGTCGCGGCAATTGATTCTGGATGTTTGGCTTGACCAGCCACTGAATCAGGACGTCGTGGATGCGGTACTCCAGGTCATTCGTTCTCGTACCACCGTTCTGGAGGAATTGAACCACAACTATCCGGTTCAGGGTCAGACCCAGGTGTTCATTCTCTCGGAGTCTCACTTTGTTTTCCACAGCTATCCAGAACACGATTACTTTACCGCCGATCTTTACGTTTGCAATGAGACCACCGATCTGGAAGGCGTGGCCGATGAGATCCTGAGCCGGTTGCTGGTCAAAGATTTCAAAAGAGAGGTCCAGTGGCGCGGCCTGCCCACCGGCGTGAGCCCGCAAGGTTGAGGTGAGGTTGTGGTGTTTGTTCCTGGCGAAAGTGTAAACTGACGTTTACATTTCCGCTGGCCATTGAAGGGGGCGAAGCGCTTTATATGGTATTGTTTCAGGAGTTAGCACACTAAATGTAGGAATGGTGCTTTTGGCACGCCACGTGCTCTAGTCAGAGACGTGCCGGTCTATTGAACGGGCGAAAACAGAAGCGAAAAGTTTATGTTGCAATCACTGCTGATGAAATCCATTAACCTTGCAGTCCCTTCTCGGGAGAAAGGGACCGCACCGGCCTCGGGTCCCGATCGGTCGGCACGAAACGGACAAAAGGGATTCACCTTGATTGAAACCGTGATCACCTTCTCGATCATTGCCGTGGTCACCGGTGGTTTTGTGACGGCCATCATGCTGATGGATCGTGGCACCCGGTATGGAATCGGCAAGTCCCAGATCGCCAATACCGCCCGGGGGGCCATGGAAGGGGTCGCCCGCCGGCTGCGCAATGAGATGGTGCAATTCAACACCGTGGCTGGCACCGACATGGGGGTCAGTTTCGACCTGGATGACGGTGGCGATCCTCTGATACGAGATGCAATGCTGATATACGTTGATCAAAATCACACCGGCGAGATGTATACGGCCGACGAAGAGGGAAAGCCGGTCTTTGCCGGCCTGGACGACGACGATGCTGACGGCAAGGCGGACGTTCTGGGAATCGGACTCCGGGCTCAGGATGACGATGGGGATGGAAATCAAGACTTTATCGACACCGACGACGATGGAAATCCGGACGATCTGGACGGAGACGGTCGGCAGGATAAATTATGGAACCTGGTCTCGGTTCGTTTTGACAACATAGACGACGTCACGACGGCCAGCCTGTGGCTGGGGGGGACCGTATTGGCCCGTAATCTTTTCGTCAAGCTTGTCACTCCGACCGATGCCCTGGTTGCCGAGAAGATCGACACCTTTCAATATGAGGCGAAAAGTGCCATTGCGCTGCTCTCCGACGGTAACGCCGACGGAGTCCTGACCGAGGTCGAGTTGGGGAGCGTCAAAACGGCCAATGGCATCATTGATCAGCAGGAGGAGGTCGCACTCATCGACTCGGTCAATGTGACCCTGCACGTCGTATCCCGAGGTGTTCGCGGCACCCTTATGGTCCTGGAAGTCAACACTCAGATCACACCGCGGGCCATCGAGCTCTTTCGAGTCAATGGTATCGTGGGGCTCACCGATGCCACCGATGCCACTCAGATTGATTAGGAGCGCACTCGTCATGAAACTTTTCAAGACCAAGAATCAAGTCAAGGGACAGGATCCGGAAAAAGACCCGAAAGTGGACAAGGGCGTCAGTCTGCTGGAAGCCCTGGCGGCCATGACGATCTTGCTGGTGGTGATTCTGGGACTGGCTCCCCTCCTGGATGTAAGCACACGCACCACTGAAATCAATCAGCGTGAGATTGAAGTGCTCAATGCTTCCCGTCAAAAACTGGAAGAAATTCATCAGATCATGAGCTACGACTCGGTGGGGATCATCGTCGCGACCTCAGGGGACACCTCCGGGGCCGCCTACTTTGAAACCGATCCGATTTATGCCGGATCCACTTTTGACAGCGAAGACTTCCTGCTTTCCGACTCCATTCCTATGACCTTCGGAACGGCCACTCGCACGGTCACCGTCGAGGCCGTCGATGATGCCGCTGATAATACGGGTACCAACGATTGGGACCAGATCTTCGATCCCAACACCGGAACCATTCTGGACTACAAGCTGGTGAGGGTCGTGACAACGACACTGGAGCCGGTGACCGACCGCGTCCTTCAGGGAGAGGTGGTCAGTATTTTGCGGGGATTTCTGGATTCGGAGATCGACGGCTCGACGGGTGAGGATTCCGGTGCCGGAAGCGATCCCGGCAAGAAGGGAACCAAGGATCCGGCCAAGGCCAAGAAGGGAACCGATGGAACCGGACACGATTCAGGGGAGGGAGCGGGCAAGGGCCGTGCCGGCAAGTCTGGCGGGACCGATGAATAAAGCCGCGCGAACACCACGGCAGTCGTTGAAAAGGAGTGTAAACCGATGAATGAAAGAATCATTATCCCCGAGGATGACCAGCAGAACCGGAGTGAAAAAGGAATCGCCATGATTCTGGTGATGCTTTTGGTGGTCTTGAGTACGATATTAATGGGCAGCCTGACCGCCTCTCTGATCTCCACCTCCCAGCAGTCCCGGATTACCCGTTCCTATGAGGAGGCCTATGGGATCGGCCTGGGTGCCC
>JAZFRU010000184.1:0-2766 GCA_036445815.1 Acidobacteriota bacterium
CCAGTCGTGGATTGCCTTCAGTGGCGAAGGTCAACAGCCGGAAAGGTTGGCTCTCCTGCGCCAATCCGGATGGAGAGCACACGGTGACGGCAAGGCAAAAGACCAGAAGTGTACGAAACATGATCCCTTTGTTCATAGAATCTCCTTCCATTTCTTCAAGATTCGATTCTGGACCTCAGGATTGGCCTCCACAACCTTTGGAAACCGGCCCTGACGTAATTGACTGAAGGGTTTGACGGCAAAGATGATGGCCCGGGCACTGGTGTACTCCAGCATGTGTGTTCCCGGCTCTTCCGGGGCAATGGGATCCAGGGGAGTTCCCAGCGATGCGGTGATCTTGTCGATATCGCTGGAGGGATCACTGCGAGTGCAGAGGGCCCAGATGACAGCCTCCAGATTAGATGGATCGATGTCGTCATCCACCACCACCACGTACCTTCCCGTGCCGGCCCCGGGTTTGCATTGGCAGGCAATATGACCTGCCATTCGAGCGTGGCCGGCAAACATCTGCTTGATGGAGACGACGACGAAGGCCCGGGAATAGCCCACCACATGACTCCACACTCCCTGAACGCCTTCCACTCCGGATTTTTCCAGGACATCCCAGATCAGGGCGGCCCTCAAGGGACATCGAAAATAGGCGCTGTCGTGGGGTGGCTTTCCCACGCAGGCCCCCAGAATGATGGGGGAGTCTCGGTGGTAAATGGCCTCGACCCGGACGGTGGGGCTATGGGTCTCCCCGCTGGCGTAGTATCCCAGGAACTCGCCGAAGGGCCCCTCTGTGCTGGTTTCCTCATAGACATAGCCTTCGATGGCCAGTTCGCTGTCGGCCGGGAGAGAGAGACCTGTCACGGGCCCCTCAACGGTCTCATAGGGCGAGTTGGTGAAGGTGCCGGCGTACTCGTATTCCGAGATCCCGGCCGGCACTTCGATTCCCGCTACCAGTTGCAGTAGGGGGTGGTGGCCGAAGGAGACGGCGATGGGAGCCGGTTCGCCTCTGTCCCAGTACTTCTGAATCATGAATCGTGCGTGACGTGGTCCTTCCAAGAACAACGACAGGGTTCCTTTATCCTGGATCATCATCCTGTAGGATCCGACATTCTCCCATCCCGACTCGGGATCTCGCGTGATCACCGCATCCCCGGTTCCCAGGTATCTTCCTCCATCATGCTCAAACCATTTCGGAGTGGGGAACTTGAGGAGATCGATGTCATCTCCCTTCATCACGTTTTCAAAGAGAGGTGCCGTCTCCAGTCTCCTGGGGGAAAAGTCGGTTGGGGTCACGCTCCCGGCAGTCAACCGATCTTTCAGAAGCTGGACCAGATCCAGGTCGGTCAAGGTGGCAGGCTCACCCAGGGTCACGGCAAATCGAGAGGCGTCGCCCAGGGCTCCCGTCAGCAGGCGGAAGCCTTTTGGAGAATCCTTGACCTCGTCAAAAAGGAGGGTGTATTTGTTCTTCTTGGAATTGAGATCTGCGATGGCTCCGATCTCTTCATCCCAATCGACTCCTTTGACGATGCGTAGCTTGCCCAGCGAATCGATTTGATCCAGCCAGTCGCGAAGGTCGAGTTTCATAGTTGCCTTTTCAGGTTGTCCCCATTGTAAAGAAAAAAGGCAGGCGACTCTGATTTACTTTGCATCGGAAATCTTTTCTGCACCTTTTTGAGGGAAGATGAATCATAGGGAGTATGAATAGAACCCATGCGGTTTCAAGACGAGAAAGGATACCAGCAATGCGAAGTCGATTGAGCCTTTTAGGCATCGTTTTTTTTCTAACCATGAGCGTGACGGCCCAGGCCGACATTGTATATCTGAGGGATGGGAGTGCGGTAGAGGGTACTTTTTTAGGTGGTAACTCTCGAACCGTGCGGATTCTGGACGACGACGGCTCGATGCAGACCTTTTCCATCAGTGACGTGGAAAGCATCGTCTTTTCCAGTTCTTCGGAGACGACCTCAGGGACCCTTACCCCCTCAACCCCAGCGCCTGTCGATCTCTATACCGTTCCTCCGGGAGTTTTCCTGGTGGTACGGATGCTCGATCCGGTCGACTCCGATGTGCACCAGCCGGGAGATTCCTTTCGTGCCACCCTGGAGGAGCCGATTAAAGTGGATGGCAACGTTCTGGCATCTGAAGGGAGCCTGGTGGCCGTCCAACTGGTGCATGTCAAGCAGTCGGGCCAGCTGAAAGGCGAGGAGGAAATCGCCCTTCAGTTGCAAAGCATCACCGTCAACGGCATGACCCATGCGTTGACCACTGACTTCGCGGAAGTGGCCAGTGAAGGCAAGGGTGGTGAATCGGCCAAAGTGGTCGGCGGTGGAGCCGTCATTGGTGCTCTCATCGGGGCTCTTGCCGGGGGCAAAAAGGGGGCCGCCATCGGTGCCGCCACGGGAGCCGGCGCCGGAGTGGCCATTCAGGCCACCCGGGGCAAGCAGGTTAGAATTCCTTCCGAAGCCCTGCTCTCTTTCAAACTGGAAGAATCGGTGACTCTCAGGTAGCGGCCTCGCTGCCGCTCGGCCAACTGTCACGTTTAATGTTTAACGTTTAACGTTTCACGAGAAGAAGCGTAGGGGCGTGTGGCCGTGTGCACTCCGATCAACCGGCACGGTCTTGTAGCAGCCGCTCTATGAGCGGCTTTCCGGATTCGGCGCCCTGAGGCGCCTCCCACACTCAGGACATTTCCTCACCAAACCATCCGGGTGATTTGGGTTTTGAGACAGTCTGGGCCGTGTGCACCTACTCCGAAGCCCTGAAAGGGCGGCATCT
>JAZFRU010000185.1:0-5369 GCA_036445815.1 Acidobacteriota bacterium
CGGAAGGTGTTTCCTCCCAGATTGGGGGAATCCCTTCCCAGGAGAATCTGTACCGCACCCTCGGAAGAGGCAGCGTCCTGCGCCATGGAGAACGACTGGACCATGAAACATCCAATCAGGAGAGACAGCAATAAAGCAGATCTGTTCGTGCTCATAAATTAATGTGCCCTCATTTTACCCGGTAGAATCATGGCGCCGCAAGTTGCGGCTAGTCTTTCTTCTTGGCAATGGCGTGCTCCCCGCCGTGTGTCTCCAGGTATTCGGGAGTGGGGCGGCAGTTCAAAGCGTACCGCTGTTTGAGATCTTCATTGGTGTCGATCTCCATGCGCGGCTCGTACTTGATGTCTCCCAATCCATACTCTTCCCAGCGGCTGTTGACCAGAGCCTCTTCCTCCTTGGAGAGAACCACCACCGGAGGGTAGGGCTGATTGTTCCAGAAGGGGCGGCCTCCCAGATCCCAGTTTCTGGTGGCATCGATCATCATACGGGCCCATTTTCCTGAACCGAACTGAACCAGATCCCGCTCCTCAAAGGGGGTGCTGGGATCCAGAACGGATCCAAAATGGGATTCGAAGATATGAATGTCTCCCATGGCAGGGTTAACGCGGGTACATAGGGCCCATTCCAGCTGGCCGTGATCCCGAATGTCGATATCTTCCTCAACCACCATCACGTTCTTGAAGGCCCAGTTGGCAAAGGACATTCCCCAGATGGCCGAAGCAATCTGTTTGGCCTGATGCCGATAACTCTGACGAATCTGCACGTAGATCATGAAGAAGGGACCATCCAGATTCATCCATACATCGGTCACGCCCGGCACCCCGGAGGCTTCCAGGTGATTCCAGACCAGAGCGGAACTGGAAAGCGAAGTGATGTAGGCATCCTCGGTGGGCCAGCCCGGACGGATACTCTCGCAGGCGCCCTGATAGATGGGATCGTCCTTGAAGGTAATGCAATCGATCTTGGTGGTGGGCTTGGGAGAAAAGGCGCCTCCGTAATAACCGCAGTGCTCGGCAAAGGGGCCCTCCATCCTGAAGTCCTTGGGATCCATCGACATGGTGGCTTCGATCACGATCTCGGCTGAGGCCGGCACCATTAGATCACTGGTTTCGCATTTCACCAGATCCAGCGGCTCTCCGGTGATACCACCGTAGACATCGTACTCTGACACCAGGCGGCCATGGGCACTCCCTGCCAGAATGGTGATAAGAGGATTGCAGCCGTACACATAGGCCACCTTCATGGGCTCATTGACATAGCTCAGCTTGGTGAAATGATCACCCCAGCCCTGCGAGGGAGCCAGCAAATTGGAGATGTGCCTTTTCCCGGCAATCATGCCCCGGTAGATCCCCATGTTGTAGCGGCCGACATCAGGATCTTTGGTGATTACCGGGGAAAAGGTATTGATGAATCGTCCACCATCCCAAAGATGCCATTTGGGTACCGGCATGTCGTTGATGTCGATGTCGTCGCCCTTGAGGATGTTCTGCTTGCAATCGGCGGTCGAAACCTCCCTGGGTAAAACCCTCTTGGCGTACCCGTCCTTCATCTTCAGGACCAGCTCCTTGCGGCTCGCGTCCTTGGGAAGGCCAAAGGCCAGATTGAAGCGGCCATAGGAGGATGCCGAGTTGGTGAACAACTTGGTACACCAGGTATTCTCGTGATCCTTGATATTGTTGAACTGGAGAGCTATCCCGCCATTCTTGGCCGACATGCAATAGCGGGAAATGGTGGCCAGTTCTCCATCCCAGTCCACCTTGGCGTTAATTTCACGAAATTCGCCTTCCGCCTTGAGCAGTTCAATCCAGTCATGGACGGTCTTGACCCCACGGGGATCGTACCCTCCGTTGCTTGCTTTACTGAGTTCTTTCACGGGTGTTGCCATGCTTTGATTTTCTCCTTTTCCCCTGTTTCCAACCGATTAAAACGTGGAAGACCGCTGCCGGTTATCTCTCCACGAGTTCTTTATTCGACTCTTCTGACTCCGTTTCAGGCTCTTCATGCTGCTCAATTTTCTCCTGGATCTCAAAACCATCAGGGGGAGTCAGGAGCCCCTTGTCGATCATCTCCTGCACCATGTCCTTGTAGAACTGCTTTCGCTCCGGGTAGAGAGGTGGCGCGTCCTTGGCAAAGAGATTTTTGGGCCAGGTGTATTTCTTGGCAGCCTCCAGATAGAGTTCTCCCCACAATTCAGCCGGAACGTGAGGAATCAGGCTGATCATTCCCTTGGTTCGAAAGGTTCGGATCTCCTCGATATTGATAACTGCGGCGGCATAGGAGATGTGGGGTCGATCGACCCGGGACATGATCTGGCCCTTGTAGTTGACGATCATGGTATCGGATCCGCTGGAGCCGGTCATGGAAGGCACCGACTCATCGGTAGTATGGAACTTGGGGCCGTTGTTGGCCGCGATCATGTAACATCCGTTGTTGGCCGCATGAGCCCGATTCATGACCTCCCACAGTCCGATCTGGGTATGATGTTCCAGATCCCCACCCCGACACAGGACCTCGGCTCCATTCATGGCCAGCATTCGACCCGTCTCACAAAAGTAACCTTCATAGCAGATCATGGTTCCGATGCGCCCGATGGGCGTGTCGGCGACGGGATAGAAGGCGTCCAGTCCCGATCCCACCTTCTCCTTCCAGATGTCGTAGATATCAAAAGGGGTGGTCGTGCTCTCCGGCGTGAAGACGCGTCCCTTTCGGTGCTTGTGAATGACTTCGCCGTTGGGATCGATGATAAAGGCGGTATTAAAAAAACGATCCTTGATAATGTCTGGTTCCAGCGCCTTGGCCTGAGCGACGATATAGACGCCCCATTTCTTGGCCACCTCGGAGAGACGATCCGTTTCTTCACCGGGAATTCGGATGGCGATTTTTTTGCACGCCTCGACGTGGTCCATGCGGCTGTGCTCATCATAAAATCCCTGCAAGGCGCCCTCTGAGAGAACGATGAGCTTGGTGGGATAGAGCACCTCCCCCATGTAGAGACAGCCCTCAAC
The DNA here is from genome assembly GCA_036445815.1 of Acidobacteriota bacterium. Taxonomy (GTDB): domain Bacteria; phylum Acidobacteriota; class UBA6911; order RPQK01; family JADFOI01; genus JAPYTY01. Next base: position 3,006 of record JAZFRU010000185.1, read on the forward strand.
TTGCGGCAGTAAGTTTTTTAAATTCTTCTTAATGTCAGCCCGGTTGGTGCATCCGTAGGTCTTGGATTGGACGGCAAAGGCCAGATAGGGTTCAACCACGGGAAATCCCTCCTAATTTAAGACACTTAACTCCACGCCTGGGATCAGGCGTACAACCGTCCATAATTTTGCCGATCCGGCCCATTTGTGTCAAGCCCTAATGGCTTGATCTGTAAGGGATTCAACGAGCGATTTCGAACCGGAGACAACGTCCGGTTTGTCTCCAGCAAGGGATCCGAACCCCGCCTAGAGAGTCGGGTCAATGACTGCCTTGACGCACTTGAGGGCCTCCACATCCTCCAGCGCCGAGGTGGCTTGCGCCAGGCCATAACGATGGGTGACGGCATCCTGTAAAGAGAGCGTCTCATTGTGGGCCGCCAGCAGTTGAATCACCCGATAGAGGTGCTTCGGCTCCCAGAAGACCGAGCCGTAGAGCTTCATATTCTTTCGAACGATGAAACTGGGATTGATGGGCACCGGTCCCAGATCCGAGAAAACCCCCATCACCAGATATCTCCCGAAGGTCTTGACCAGTTCCAGACCTTCCCCCACCGCCTCGGGAAAGCCGGTGGCTTCGATGACCAGATTCACCTCGCCAATGGCATCTTTGACGGCCTGGATCCGGGATTCCGAGTCTTTCAGACCGGAGATGTCTACCGTGAGGTCGGCTCCCAGCTTCCTGGCCAGTTCCAGGCGGGAGGGCGGCGCTCCCACCACCACGATGGGCGAGGCTCCACCCAGTTTGGCCAGAACCAGGCAGGAAAGTCCTACCGGTCCCGCCCCCTGGATGATCACCGACTCACCCGGCTGGACTCCACCCATCACCTCAAATCCACGAACCGCGGTCGGAAATCCGCAACCGAAAGCAATGGCTGCTTCGGCCGGTACCGAGTCCGGAATCTTGAAAAAGAAGGACCTGCTGGTCAGAAAGACATATTCGGAATAGCCGCCCGTCAGGTGGGGATACTCGGCACAGGAGTAGCTCCAGCCATAGGAACGCCGGTCAATGCATCCAGTGGTGTCCTTCTCTATGACGCAGGCATGGCATTGGCCGCAAGGGTGTCCAGCCACCCAGAAGATGGTGTCGCCTTCCTTGACCGGCTCGCCCACGCTGTCGGTCTTTCGGTCTGAAGCGATTTTGTCAATTCGCCCCACGCTCTCATGGCCCAGGATGACCGGAACCGGCATCCCCTTGACCTTTCCCCTCCAACAATGAGGATCGGTCCCACAGACGCCGGAGAGCACGGTCTTCACAAGAACGCAACCTTCTTCGAGCTCGGGAATGTCGAACTCCTGAACCTCGAGGGGTTGATTGGGCGTCTCAAACACAACAACTTTGGATTTTTCCATTGGGTACTCCTTGTTTAGACTCTGCTCTTCTTCAACTCCATGGCCACCAGGACCAGCGACAGGAGCCCTCCGAAAATTTCCAGCATCCAGCCCTGGGCGAAGATCTGGGAGGGAACCAGCAGACTCAACCCCCCGACGATCAACCCGATGCGCGCAAATAAACTCAGCGGGCGCATGAAGTGACCGGTGATGCCGGCCGAGGCCAGCCAAATCCCGATCAGAGCAGTCACGGTGTCCCTCACGATGTCAATAAGGGGCCCTGAGAGCAGCAAGCTGGGGGCAAACACGAATAGAAACGGCACCACCAACCCGGGCCAACCGAGACGCACAGCCGCCACCGCCGTCCGCATGGGGTCGGCCGCCGCCAGATTGGCAGCCGTGAAGGCGGCCAGAGCGACGGGCGGCGTAATCATCGACATGCACCCGAAGTAAAGAACAAACATATGGGCCGCCATGGGGGTGATTCCCAACTGAACCATGGGAGGGGCGGCCAGGGTCGCCAGCAGGAAATAGATGGCGGTGGTGGGCATGCCCATCCCCAGGATGATGCACACCAGTGAAGTGAGTGCCAACAACAGCAGGAGACTGCTCTCACCGAACTGGACCAGAACGAAGGTGAGACCAAATCCCAGTCCGGTGACATCCACAATTCCCATGATCATGCCGGCGGCCGCACCGATGATCACCACCTGGGCCGAAGACACTCCGGTGATCTTGAGCGATTCCAGGACGTCGCCCAGCCGCAACCGTGAACCTCTATAACTCAGAATCAGACCCAGTAAAATGATGGAGCCGGCGGCATACAGCCCTGATGTTTCGGGCGTCAGATTGAACTGGAACAGAGCGACCACCAATACCACAAAGGGAATGGTGAAGTACCAGCCTTCCCGCAGGACCTTCCGAAGCGATGGGATTTCCGTGTCTTCAACGGCTCCGATTCCCAGTCGGGCAGCCTCCAGATCGGCTTGGACAAAG
>JAZFRU010000186.1:0-3176 GCA_036445815.1 Acidobacteriota bacterium
GAGAACATGCGTCGCATCCTGGTCGACACCCCTTATGGATCCTCAGTTCCTCTCATGGAGTTGGCAGAGATCCGGGTGGATTCGGGGCCCAACCGCATCAGCCGGGAAGACGTTCAGCGAATGATCGTCATTCAGTGCAACGTCTCGGGTGGAGATCTGCGAGGAACCGTCAACCAAATCAGACAGGCCGTTCAAAGCCAGGTGCAGCTACCGGAAGGATACTATGTCGTGTACGGAGGCCAGTTTGAAAGTGAAGAACAGGCAAGCCAGGTGATTGGCCTGTTATCCCTGCTGGCCGTGGCCGCCATCTTCTTTCTGTTGTATCTGGCCTTCAACAGCTTTCGTCTGGCCGGTCTCATGATGGCGAATCTTCCCCTGGCACTCATCGGAGGCATCGTGGCGGTGTTTGCCGGCGGGGGAGTCCTGAGCATTGCGTCAATGGTAGGATTTGTGACGCTGATAGGAATTGCCACCCGCAATGGAATTTTGCTGGTTTCCCGCTATGAAGATTTACTGAAAGAAGGCAAGCCGCTGGGTGAATCAATCTACCAGGGTTCGATGGAGCGTCTCAGCCCCATTCTCATGACGGCACTGACGGCAGGCCTGGCTCTGATTCCCCTGGCCCTGGCCGGAGATCAATCGGGGAACGAAATACAGGCGCCTCTGGCCATCGTTGTTCTGGGTGGATTGCTCACCTCCACCTTCCTCAACATGGTCGTACTCCCGGCGCTGTGTATCCGCTTTTATCCCAAACCCTCGGGAGATGCAGAATCGTACTAACCTGGTAATGAAAACGGCTCAGGTGAATTTTCAGCCAACATCGGGAAAATTTGCTAGGCTGGGTTCACTGCCGGAAGCTGCTCAAGGAGCAGCCTGATATGGGGGCGAGACCGGGGGGAGGGGGGCATTGTTTTCCCTGCTGTCCCGGGACTGTCGATCGGCGCTGTCGATTTTCCGCGTCTCGAGGAGGAGATTTATGAAGATCCGTCTGACGTTTTGTCTTATCTTTCTGGTAAGCCCAATGGTTTCTCAGCAGGCCTTGGCCCACGTGGCGATTTTCCCCCGTGAGGCCGTATCGGGGGCTCGGCACACCTTCTTTGAGGTGAGGGCGCCTGTCGAAGATGGTGTTCCCACCGTTAAATTGAAGGTCGAGATTCCAGCGGAGTGGAAGGAAGCCGGCGGGCAGGTGGACCGGGTCGAGTACAACACCGACTGGCAGGTGGACATCCAGCGCGATGAGGACGATTGGATTGAGTCCATCACCTGGCACGGAGGAGAGGCTCCCAGTTACGCGTACATTCATTTTGGAATGATCATCACCCTTCCGGATTTGCTCGGGTTGCAGCAGATCAGCGCCTGGCAAACATCCGCTGACGGGACGGTGGTGGCCTTTGTGGAGGATCGCACCGAGGAAGGGGCGATGAACCCGAAGCCGGGCCTTCTGCTTCTGGAGGACCCCGAGGAAAGTTCCGTGGAGGCGGCAGTGGAGGACCCTGCCGATGAAGGAGGCTCAGGTATGCTCCTGTATCTGGGCCTGACCGTTGTGGGAGGCCTGATCGGAGGCGGTCTGGTGACCTTGATCGGCAAAGGACGTTAGCCAAACTGAATAAATCCCGTTCCGGGGAGAACACAAGACATGAAAGTGAAGTTAGTCGTCATGACGGTCAGTGCGATGTTGCTTTTTGGTGGGGGCGTTACTGCCCATGAGAGGAAGGAAGGCATCTTGATCGATACAGCCTGTGGAAAACGGCTGGCCGAGTCCCCTGGAGAGGCGATGTCTCACCAGGTCTCCTGTTCATTGGAGGAGGAGTGTGCAAAGAACGGTTATGGCGTTATCGTTGACGGCAGATTCTTCAAATTCGACAAGATGGGCAACAAGCTGGCGACCATCATTCTCAAGAACACGGATAAAAAGGAGGGTGTCCGAGTGAGGGTGGACGGTCACTTTGACTCCTACATCATCAGTCCCGCAATCCTTGAGCCTATCGATTGAACCCTGTTAGTCCGTGTTTCTCACACCCCCTCTACTGCAGTGCCGCCGCCTTCGTCTGAGCGAAGCGAAGCAACCATCCGTCCTGACGGCGTTGTGGATCTTTCAAAACCTTCTCGGCCTACTTCATGAGTAGCCCCGACCTGACCTATTTGGCCATTCCACCGGTGAGAGTTCCCGCCACCACCCGGTTTCGAAGTGTCCCCAGCGATCCGATGATCATCTCCGCCGTGTCTCCGGCGCGCAAGGGAACGACGGGTGCCGGAACACCGGTGGCGATAATGTCGCCCGGCAACAAGGTGATCCGCTGGGTCAGATAAGCGATGATTTGAGGGATTTTGTGGGTCAAATAACGAGTGTTGGCGTTGGGAATATCCCAGGACTCGCCGTTGAGCCGTGCTGCGATGGTCAGGTTGTGGGGATCGGGGACATCCTCCTTGAGAGTCAGATAGGGGCCGCAGGGGGCAAAGGTGTCCAACCCCTTTTGCATGTTGGATCCTTGCGCCGCATGGCTTCCCTGGGGAAGGTCCCGCGCCGTGACATCGTTAAGGATGGTATAGCCCACCACGTATTCAAAGGCGTCGGCTTCTGAAACATTCCTCGCCTTTTTGCCAATAACCAGGGCGAACTCCGGCTCGTGGACCCCCACCGTGACCAGTCCGGCCAGGTCGATGGCCTCTTCGTGACCCACCAGTGCTGCCACCGACTTGGAGAAAATGCTGGGGTACTCCGGAAGTTCTTCTCGAGGGTAAGCCCCGGCCAGTCCCAGGACCTTTGAGGGATTGGGAACGGGAGGCAGATAGCGCACCGACGATGGCGGGTAGAACACACGATCACTGTTGCCGGGCTCCGAGAAGCGTCCGCTGCTTTTGAGGCGGGTGATGGCCCGGTACACTTTTCTGACCTGATCGATGGATTCGCTTCCGGATTCGATGAGCGTCTTCATGTCGGCTGGGATATAGGAGAGCCGGCCCAGTTCCTGAGGGTGTTCCTGGTTGAGATATCTGACGGCGTGGTGAATATCCACGATATCCATGACTCCGTCGCCTTCGGTGGCACCCAGTCGTGGATTGCCTTCAGTGGCGAAGGTCAACAGCCGGAAAGGTTGGCTCTCCTGCGCCAATCCGGATGGAGAGCACACGGTGACGGCAAGGCAAAAGACCAGAAGTGTACGAAACATGATCCC
>JAZFRU010000187.1:0-25529 GCA_036445815.1 Acidobacteriota bacterium
TTCTCTCCAAGCAAACTTCGAGCCAAAGAAACAAACCATGGATATTCAACAGGTTAGAAACGGAACGGTGCGATGGATGTGAAGTGTTCCCCACAAAAGTGTTGCACGAAAGATACACTCGAAAGCTGTGAGAACCCAGACTCTTGTGCTCCTCCCATTCTCAGAATAAGCGAAACCTGGAACCTGGAACCCGCTGGTCTTCGACCAGCGGCTCAGCGGTCAGCTATTTCTCCACAACCGGTTCCAGAAAGTGGGAGGCCGGGATGGCGACGTTGTAGGAAATCTCTTCTACAAAGATCTGCTGTGATTTCTCTCCATCCGTGAAGTGATCGGTCCGGAGAGGGGTATGAATGCCCTGAATGGTATGCCAATTGTAAAACTCAGTCTCTTTCTTTTGACGAATTCCGACAGGATTGGTGACAGTGGTCTCCAGTTTGGTCGGTAGATGATTCTGGAGATCAAAGAAAATCACCACCGAGCTGTTGGTTGCATCCAGGAATTCCACCGCTTCGACTTCGCCGGAACCGGTGACCTCGTCCGAGCCGTAGTAATAAAGGTGCATCCCTTCCTCTTCCACCCGGCTTCTCAAGAGAACATCGATGTCGCGCAGGACATCCTTCTCAAAATCCATGAGTTCTTTTTCGGAGACCTCTTCAACCGAATTCTTGCCTTCGAGAGACCACCCTTCCATGAGCTCCAAATTGTAAATCGTTACCTCCCGGCGTTTACCCTCACCCAGTTGAAATCGCCATTTAATCGGTTTCAGGACGGTCCAGTCCAAAAACTGGCTGAACCCCTGGCGACCTCTTTTATCGAAGATGAAATATCTTCCTTGTCGGTGATAGTTTTTGAAACCCAGATAGTTCTGTCCTCCCATGGCCTCAATCGCCGCTGCGATAACATCCCGTGCCTTGTCAGGGGGATCCTGGGCTCGTGCTGAAGAGGGGGTGAGGAGAAGGAGAACCAGAATCATGAGCTGACCCCTGACTCCTGACCGCTGAACCGATCGAGCATTGAACATAGCGGTTTCTAGTATATGACAAAGAAACAGGCCGGCTCCAGGATTGTTAGGAACCTTGAACGTGGAACGTGGAACATGGAACGTGAAACGCGCTGGTCTGTGCTGGTCAAAGACCAGTGCAGACCAGCGCTCTTAGCTCCCAATGTACCTGGCGTAGACGGCTCTGGCTTCAGTGATATCTTCGGTTCCTCTGATAATGGATCGGCCGTCGGCGAACAGGGCGATTTCGTAGCCTTCGATTCGAATTCTCATCATGTGTTGATTGAAGTCCACCTGTCCACTCCTGTCCAGTCGCCGGGAGAGGGCCTGGAAATCCGGATGGGTTTTCTGCTGAGGAGAGACCTGAACTGCATCTCGTCCGCACAGGCGGGTCATCTGTGTATTCTCTTCTCCCTCCAAGAAGCGAAAGAGCCGCTGCTGACAACACGGACATTGTGGACTGTGTGCCTGCTCTGCGCCCAGAGTTTGCCAGTTTCCATGCCAAACGTCGACCTGTAGAATCCGTCTTGACGGTGTTTTGCCGGTCAGAATTCGCAGTACCTGGGCTACCTGGTAGGCGGCGATGACATGAACCACCGGTCCCAGGATTCCCACGGTGTCACAGGTTTCTGAGGTGCCCAGCTCGGGAGGTCGCTCAAACAGACATTGGAGGCAGGCGGAAGCACCGGGTTGGAAGGCGAAGGCGACTCCATAACTCCCCACACAGGCTCCATAAACCCAGGGCAGGTGGTGTTTTACCGCGACATCGTTGATGAGAAAGCGAGTTTCGAAGTTGTCGGTCCCATCTACAACGATGTCGTGATTCCGGCAGAGTCCCTCGATGTTTTCCCATGTCACATCGGTGATCACGCCTTCGACTTCCACCTCGGAGTTGATCTCGTGCAGGGCCTTTTCAGCGGCTGCTGCCTTGGGGACTCCAGCCGATACATGATCTTCCGTGAAGAGGCTCTGACGCTGTAAGTTGCTTTCCTCAACGAAGTCCCGATCCATCAACCTCAACTTCCCGACACCAGCCCGGGTGAGCATCTCGGCACTGACACTTCCCAGGGCTCCACAGCCGACCAGGGCGACTCGAGAAGCTCGGATTCGTTCTTGTCCCTCTTCTCCAATCTCCGAAAAAAGCACCTGACGGGAATAACGGTCCAACATGACTTTATTCTATCATTGGACGAGCCCTGACACGCTGACTTAGCCGGCCGCTGAATGGTCGTATCGGGGGAGCGATGTGCCCTCGGCCGTACCACCTACCTTTGGTGAAAGGTGATCCCCGGAGGTTGGGATGTCAGGGAAATATCTGAACCCCGCCTGTGTCAAGGTCCACGACTTGCCAGGTCGAACGGGTGGCTTGAGCGGAGAGGGTCTCGACCATCCAGTCCCCAATTTCCTCATAATGGTCGTCGGCCAGTGCAATGGCGGTTGACCCGGAACCGCTGATTGAAATTCCCAGCAGAGAATCGGACCATGCGTCGTTTAGATTCTCGAATCCCAACAGCTGGGCCATTCCTGGAACCAGGTGTGAACGAAAAGGTTGGTGTAATCGATCTGCCATGGCTTCACGGAGAAACTGTTTTTGTCCGCTGTTGAGTGCATGAACCAGCAGTCCGCAACGCTGTAGATTGAAGGTTGTGTCCTGGAGGGAGTATTGCTTCGGCAGGATATTCCGGGCCTCAGGTGTGGAAACAGTGATTTCCGGTACGGCCACGATGAAGCGACAGGACAGGGCAGAGAGAAGTCTTTCCGCATTCATCCAGTCCTCATCGACCCAGGACAGCACCCATCCTCCTAAAAGACTGGCGGCCAGGTTGTCCGGGTGGCCTTCGAGTGGGTAGGCGATTTGAAATACCTGATGGGTGTTCAGGTGGCCTTCGCAGAGGTGCTCTGCGATCTTGATTCCCGCAACAATGGCGGCTGCACTGCTTCCCAGTCCGCGTTGAAGTGGAATCTGATTGTCCATGCTGATCCGGCATCCGGGAGTCTCCGTTCCCAGAACCTCAAGAGCCTGGTGCAGGGAACGCAGAATCAGATTGTCTTCCTGGCTGAAGGGCAGAGGCGAAGTCGAGGTGTCAAGCCACTCGATTCGCGGTTCTCGGGTCGGTTCCACCTGGACCGTCAAATAAAGACTCAGTGCTGCGGAAAGGGTGTCGAACCCCGACCCTAGATTACTGGTGCTGGCCGGAACCCGAACCGTGAAAGGATTATTTCTCATCATGATTAGTTTACGACCTTTGGCGGGTTCGGTCCACGTTCGGACAGATTCGGTCAGCGGGTCAGAGTTGTCCTCGAATCAACTCCATCATTGTGTCCCGGTCCGGAGAGCGGCCGGTCCACAATTCCGACTGAAGAGCTGCTTGTTCAACAAACATTTCCATCCCAGAGATGACCTCTATCCCTTGGCTCCGGGCCAGTTCCAAAAGCCGGGTATTTTCGGGGCTGTACACCAGGTCATAGACCACTTCGAAATCCATCTGATTTTCCGGGACCGGGGAATCTTCGATGTCCGGGAATTGGCCGACAGGAGTCGTGTTCACACAGATATGAGCCGACATCGGCAAATCAGAAAACAGGATACTCCCGCATCCGTACAGGTGGGCAAAGTCAGACACCTTGTCCGGGTTGCGGCCAACCACCGTAACCTTGACGCCCTGGTCCACCAAGGCCTTCACCACCGTGTGGGCGACTCCTCCGTTGCCCAGAACCAGGGCCGTTTTACCCTTCAAGGTCAGTCGAGACTGAAGTGCCTGCAGAAAGCCGGGATAGTCGGTATTGAGACCTTTCCACACCGAACCCGTCTTGACCAGGGTATTCAGCGAGTCGACGGGAGTTTCTTTGTCATCGACGAAACTCGTGACGGCGCTCTTGAAGGGCAGGGTGACACTGAACCCTGAGAAGGGGAGCGAGCTCTGCTCAACATAATCAAGCCAGACCTGTACGTCGTCCAGAAGAAACGGCAGGTAGACCTTGTCGAGTTGATGGCCTTGAAATAGGTGGTTGTGGATCAGGGGTGAAAGCGAGTGTGCAACGGGATTACCCAGGACGCCATAAATATCGGGGCAATGATTCCAACGGGGGAGCTGATAGCACTGAATCGCCTCCTCCAAGGTAAGTTGTCCGGGTGCAACCTTGCTGTTTTCGTCCTCAGCGACGTAAGTCCAGAAGTTTCCCAGAAAGGCCCCCAGTATGCGAGAGGGTTGGCCAAGAGTCTCCATGCCTGAGACCACGAAAGGAACCTCTGGAGCCAGGGATTCCATCCATTGCAACAGTGAGGTCATCTGCCGTGTTTCCTTGATAGACAGCGCCATTTTGATCACGTCGCCGCCTGTCTTCTTGAGACTGTTGAATCGAAGGGTGAGATCCTCAGGGAAACGGTCAAAGCAATGGTACGACCGGACGATTCGTGTGGAGGCTGGGAAAGGAGGAACCTCCTGGACATCGTATTCCAGGTCTACCCAGGCAAATCCGGAGTGAGCGGCCCTTTGCAGTATGCTGAGTCTGTCCCGTTCTTCGCCCCGGTAGAAGCCTCCTTCACGCAGAGGACGGCAGGTGGCGATAAATTCTGTGCCGAGGTCGGTGGGAACCGTAGGGACGACCACCTCACTGAGATAGTCCAGGCGGATCTCGATGTAGGGAACTTGACCGGCAAAGCGGGCCACTTTTTGCCCCAGAACTGCCTCTGAGGAATCTGCCAGGGAAAGGCAAAGGTTCATTGTTGCGTTGAGCAGTGGAAATCAGTTCAAGACGCTTTTCCCGGATGGATCAATCGACTGAGATCTTTGCGCTTGTTTGCGAAGAATGCGAACGGGTTTTCGATAGTTAAGCTTCTTACGATGTTTGACGCTTTCGTCGATTTGGCTCCAGAATCTCCTGAAATACTGAATCATTGATACGATGGCCAGAACCACAACCAACTGCAGGAGCACGTTTCCCACTTCTTCAAAGATCGAAGCGGGGAAAAGTTTCCCGACGATGAGGCAGCCTACACAAAAGACCTGACTGACCATTTTTGATTTTCCCAGTTTAGAGGCGTCAATGGTGAAGCCCTCAGTCGAAGCGATGCTGCGGAGCCCGGTGACCGCGAATTCCCGACCAATGACAATCACAACCATCCAGGCGGGAGCGACCCCGAGAGCGACGAGAGAGACTAGGGCGGAGGAAATCAGCAGCTTGTCGGCAATCGGATCCAGCAATTTGCCAAGGGTGGTGACTTGTTGTCGTTTGCGGGCCAGGTAGCCGTCAAAGTAGTCGGTCAGAGCCGCTGCCGCAAAGATGATCAAGCCCCAGGCTTCTCGTTCCGCCAGTCGGCCTGTCAACAGAAACACCACCAGAAGTGGAACCAAAAAAATCCGTGTAAGGGTTAAAGCATTTGGAAGATTCATGCCCCGAGCAACTCTAGCACAATGGGGGGAGAGAAGATAGGAGCCAGGAGATTGCCCGCCCGCCCGGCCTTGCCCTACCGAGTCACTACACGAATGCACTACCGTACCACTCCAGGCAGGATATAATCACCGTGTGCTGGAAGAAAAGCTTGAGTTTCTCCCCGACAAGCCGGGTGTCTACCTCTTCAAGGATGTAAAGCAGCGAGTTATTTACATCGGTAAAGCCAAGAGCCTGAAGCATCGAGTGCGTTCCTACTTTCAGTTCTCCCGCAATCAAGACCAAAAAACTCGGATTCTGAAGGAACACATCCAGGATCTGGACTACATTGTCACCGATAATGAGCTGGAAGCGCTTTTTCTGGAAAGTAATCTGGTCAAGCAACAAAAACCCAGATTTAACGTCAATTTGAAGGATGATAAGTCTTTTTTACACATCAAGTTGACGGTCAATGAGTCCTGTCCACGGGTTGTTCTGACCCGCAGGGTGCTGGATGACGGAGCTTTGTATTTCGGCCCCTTCCTGCCGGCCTCCCTGGCACGCAATACCATCAAGATCATCAACCGCCATTTCCGCCTGAGGACCTGTACCATCGAAATTGATGGAAAGCTGGATCGACCCTGTCTGGAGTACTATATCCAGCGCTGCCTGGGGCCTTGTGTGAGCGGACTCTGCACTCAGAAAGGGTATTCGCAAGCGGTCAAGGATGTGATTCTGTTTCTGGAAGGGAAAAACGAGGAACTCGCGGGCAATCTGAAGGAAAGGATGATGGAGGCTTCCGAAAAACAACACTATGAAGCCGCTGCCTTTTATCGGGACCGAATCGGGATGTTGCAGGATCTCACTCAGAAGCAAAAAGCCATCCAGGGCGGAGAGAAGGATGTGGATATCTTTGCTTATTTCCGTGAGGGGAACTGTGTGGCGCTCCAACTGTTCATGCTCCGAGGTGGGCACATCGTCGGGAAACGGGAGTTCTACTGGGAAGAACTGGAATTCTTTCTCCCCTCCCAGTTCCTTCGTGATGCCCTCCAGCAATACTATCTGACGGCTGGATTCATTCCCCATCAGGTGTATCTTCCCATCGAGATTGAGGATCAGGAATTAATAGAACAGTGGCTGAGCCGGAAGCTTCGAGAGAAGGCCCCAAGGCGTCGGTTACACATGGTGGTTCCCCGGCGAGGAGACAAACACGATCTATTGGTCCTGGTGGAACGGAATGCCAAAATTGCTTTTGAGAGCCGATTCAAAATTCTCAAATCGGACAAATCCAAACTCCTGGAGCACCTGCGCGGAGAACTGGATCTTCCTCAGCTTCCCAAGTGGATTGAAGCTTTCGATGTGTCCAATATTCAGGGGGCGGAAGTCGTGGCGTCCGTGGTGGTGTGTGTGGACGGAGTGATTCGAAAGAGCCGCTTTAGAAAATACAAGATCAAGAGTGTGCAAGGACCTGATGACGTTCACTCCATTCACGAAGTGGTGTCCCGTCGCTATCGGAGGCTTCAGGCCGAGGACGGCGCACTGCCCGACCTCATTTTGATCGATGGAGGGAAAGGGCAACTTCATGCCGCCTATCAGGCACTGTCAAAACTGGGTGTCGAAGACATTCCTCTGGCCAGTATCGCCAAACGGGAGGAGCTTATTTTCGTCCAGGGTCGAGAAGATCCGATTCGGTTGCCCAGAACCTCGCCGGTGTTGCATCTCATCCAGGCCATTCGGGATGAAGCCCATCGTTTTGCCCTTGCCTATCACCGAAAGCGTCGTTCGATGCGCGATTTCCAGTCCGAACTGGACCAGATTGCAGGAATCGGTGAAAAGCGAAAAAAGAGGCTGCTGAGGAATTTTGGCAGCGTTACCAACATCCGAAAAGCCACGGTTGAGGAACTTGCACCCTTCCTGGGAGTCTCCCTGGCCCGCCGAGTCAAAGAAGCATTGAACCCCTAGGGAGCGCAGGTCTTCGACCCGCGGGTTCCACGTTCCAGGTTCCACGTGTTCCGGGCTCGCGGTCAAACTCAGAGCATTCCGGACAGCCGGTAGGGATAAAATGCTCGCACATCTCAGTTTTTGTGGGATCTTCTTTCGTGGAACGTGGAACGTCGTTACCGGTAGGCTTCCGGGTGATAAAACGGGGCAAAGGCAGCGATAAGGGCAATCACAAAAGCACTTTGGCGGGTCATCATGTCCTGAGTGAGGACTCCCCAGCTTCCCTTTCCGTTGCCCACGTCCGACTGATCGGAAACGCGGTCCATGACAATGCTCAACTCGAGACCTCGATCAATGACCGGATCGGCCACCAAGGAGGGGACGTAGAGCCCGCCACCGTGCCCAAAGTAACCCTTGTATCCGTCCGAGACATAGGCCCAGCTTTCCAGGAATGCCTGCCGATGCGGGCCGTCATGATCAATCACATTAAAGCCCGCCTCGAGGCCGACATAATAATTGGCTTCAGACCGCTCCTGTTTCAACTGGAGCTGGAGATGTTCTGCACGGTTTCGAGCCCCACCCATCAACTCCGCCACGCTCAACGGCATATTAGGCACACCGTTGGAGATGTTGTAACTCGGGAATGTGGTTTTCTCGTCGAGGTCTTCCAGTAATTTGGGTCCAAAGACCTCCCAGGCTTCCTTGACAGCTTCGACTTTGGGTTTGCGGGTGCTGCCGATCGCGATTCTCATGTGAGGCCAGTTTACTGCCGGTGCCTGACACCTGAAATCTTATGGTTTTCTTCCCGAGAGACATGCAATGCGAAGGAGGAAATTTGGAAACGTTAGCCGGCTAGCCGGTTAACAGTTCCATCATGGCAGAGTGAATCTTGCCATTGCTGGCCAGAAGTTCCGGGTCGTAGATGGTGCAGGGGAGTCCGCTACAGTTGGTGATCCGTCCACCTGCTTCTTCCAGGATCAGTCGGCCTGCGGCCACGTCCCAGGGACTGAGACTCAGTTCCCAAAATCCGTCGAACCGGCCACAAGCGACATAACATAAATCGAGGGCGGCAGAGCCGTCCCTGCGAATGGCCTGGGAGTACAGGATCATACGGTTGAAAAGTGGCAGGTTCTTTTTGATTTGTTCGCGATCGTAGGAGAACCCGGTGGCCAGCATGCTGTCAATGAGTTGACCTTCATCAGAAACGCGGATGGGGTGATCGTTCAATGTCGCTCCCTGACCTCTTTTTGCTGAAAATAACTCGTCGGTCACAGGATCATAGACCACTCCTAGAATCAGTTCTTCCTTTATTTCCAGAGCGATGGAAACACTGAAAAAGCGGTAGCCGTGAGCATAGTTAGTGGTTCCATCCAGCGGGTCAATGATCCATTTGAAAGGTCCGTCTTTGCCTTGAGAACCCCGTTCTTCGGCCAGGACATCGTGATCGGGAAACCTGAGGCGAATCCGGTCCACAATGGTTTGTTCGACCCTGAGGTCCATCTCGGTGACCAGATCGATACGTCCTTTTTTGGAGATCTTGACGTTGCTTCCCAACTGACTCAGCAACATCTGTCCCGCCTCCCGGGCGATCTCAGTGGCCACGGCAAGGAGATCTTTGTCAGACTCCATCATTCTACCTGCACCAGCAGCACAACCGCCTGGACGGCCAGACCCTCTCCTCGACCGATCGGACCCTTTCCCTCCATTGTGGTTGCCTTGATGCCGATGCTGCCGGGTTTCACCCGAAGAGTACGCGCCAGGTTGGCCTTGATGGCTTCGACATGGGGCTGAATCTTGGGGCTTTCAGTGATAACTGTGAGGTCGATGTTGCCAACCGAAAAACCCTTCCCTCGCACCAGGCGCACCACCTTCTCCAACAGCAGAAGGCTAGCAATGTTTTTGTAACGGGAATCGGTGTCGGGAAAGTAGCCTCCGATATCGCTCAGACCGGCTGCCCCAAGAAGGGCATCCATGGTGGCATGTATAAGAGCATCGGCATCGGAATGACCCTTGAGCCCTTGAGGGTGGGGAATCTGTACCCCTCCCAGGATGAGCGTTTCGCCCTTTTCGAAAGGGTGAAAGTCGTAGCCGGTACCGACACGAAAGGCTGGTTTGACTGTGGAATTCACAAATCCTCCCTCCAGGTTATCTTGACGTTGCTTCCCTCTCCGGGAACCACCTGTACTGGAACCCCCATACGTTCCACCAGGGAGGATTCGTCGGTTCCGTAGAAGCCTTCCTTCATTGCTGCTTCAAAGGCGGCTTGCAACAGGCTCATCTTGAAACCCTGCGGAGTCTGAACCAGAACCAGCTGATCCCGGTTTAAGGTACGAATAATGTGTTGACCCTGGACTTCTTTCACGGTGTCGATGACGGGCAGGACCGGAACGCAGGCCTCATGTTTTCGAGTCCCTTCGATGATCTCGGAGATCAGTTTCGATGAAGGGAAGGGGCGGGCAGCGTCATGAACCAGAGCGATATCAATTCTGTCGGAGAGTTTGCAAAGGCCTTGATAGACGGAGTCCTGACGCTGGGGGCCACCTCTATGCACAATCAATTTCTGGCCATGCGGCAAGTCTTGAATCTGTGTTCTTACTTGCTGGATCCACTCTCCGGGGACCACGATGACGGCCTCATCACAGACGTCGAGGAAACGGTCCAGGGCATGAAGGTACAGGGGGCGTCCTTCAATTTGCGTGAACTGTTTTGGTGTATTGGAGCCAAACCGAGTTCCAGTACCGGCGGCGGCGAGAACCAGACCAATCAATGGCGCGTTACCTGCTCCTGCTCTAACCCTTCGCTTTTCTGAGCACCCTGGGACGAGTGGTATTTGCTGAAGATCATTTTCCCGGCCGTTGTCTGCAGAACGCTGGTCACCGTGATATCCACCGTCCTCCCAATCACTTTTCTGGCATTATCCACTACCACCATCGTCCCATCATCCAGGTAGGCAATTCCCTGATTGTATTCCTTGCCTTCTTTGAGAATGAAGACGGACATGGTTTCGCCCGGAAGTACCACCGGTTTCAAGACGTTGGCCAGTTCGTTGATGTTGAGGACATCCACTCCGCGCAACTGGGCGACCTTGTTGAGATTGAAATCGTTGGTCATGATTTTGGCGCCGGTCTCTATCGCCAGTTCAATCAATTTCATGTCAACTTCAGCAATTTCAGGGTAATCGGTATCAATGATTCTTACAGTTACCCCCGGTTTCTTTTGGATCTTGTCCAGGATATCGAGGCCTCGCCGTCCCCGATTTCTCTTCATGGAATCCGCTGAATCCGCCACCATCTGCAGCTCATGAAGAATGAACTGCGGGAGGAGCAGCTGTCCCTCCAGGAACCCGGTATCCAGGATGTCGGCGACGCGTCCATCAATAATGACACTGGTATCAAGAATCTTGAGTGGCTTTCCGGCGTTTCGGTTCTTATTCTGTCCGGCAAAACTCAAGTTGAGTAATTCACCTTTGGTGGCTCCGACAGACAGGCCGATGTAGACCATGGCAAGAAGAGTCAGGAATTGAAAAAAACTCTCTGTTTTGGAAGAAAAGACAGTCACGTTTCCGATCACCACGCTCACGAGTGCGGCCGACAGAATGCCTGCAAGGGCCCCCACTGCGGCTCCGACCAGAACTCTGGCCGAGTGATGTCGAGCTTTCACTTCAAAAAAAACGATGGCTACGGCCAGAGATATGCCGACAATAAGGGCGAGTTCGGAAGGAAGGTCAAAGGGCCTTAAAGAGAAGGTGCCCACAATGAGCAAAATGGCAAAGATGGCGCGAAACAGCCACAACCCCATGATGGACCCTCGTGTAAGTGATTGAAAAACCGATTGTATCGCGTTACCGGAATAGTGTCTAGAAGACCCTGTTTCACGTTTAAGGTTTCACGTTTCACGCTTCATCAGAACCAGGAGTGCAGGGGGAACTCAAAGACCTATTCTTGATGAACAACAGAACAATGGACGATAGATCAGATTGGGAGTCCGGATTACGTGAAACCTGAAACCTGGAACCTGGAACGTAGAACCCGCTGGTCTTAGACCAGCGGTCAGACATACACCCTCTCGACTCGATCGCTGATCGAGGTGAGCACTTCATAGGGGATGGTTCCCAACGCCTTGGCCCAGGCAGTGACCGAGATGGGTGAATCCTGATTGTTCTCCAGGAGGACCACTTCGTCACCCACTACGGCGTCGGAGACGTCGGTCAGATCGACGCTGATCAGGTCCATGTTCACCAACCCGACCACCGGGGCCAGTTGATCCCTAACTCGAACCTGTCCCCGATTGGAAAAAAGTCGATTGTACCCATCGGCATATCCTACCGGCAGGACTCCGATCACACTGTCTCGGGATGTAACGAAGGTGCGAGAGTAACCGATGGACTGGCCGCTGGCGACCGTTTGCAGTGCCAGTATCCGGGTTTTCCAACAAAGAATCGGCTTGACCCAATCCAGGGAGGGACTCGGTGGAATACCGTACAACAGCAGTCCCAGGCGGACGGCATTGAGATGAGCCTCCTGGAACAGCAGGCCTGCGCTATTGCTGATGTGTCTTGGATAAGGGAGATCTGCGGTTGCTTCCTCAAAGCGTTCCAACTGGAGTTGGGTGAAATCGGGATCGGTATCTGAGCTGGCAAAATGAGAGTACAGCCCAGTGATTTCGGCCTGAAGTTCCCTGATCTGGTGGTTGGCCTCTGTCCAGGGAATGCCCAGGCGGGCCATCCCTGTATTGATTTCGACTTCAAATTCGATGTCTTTCGGGAGGTGCTGAAGATCGTAAAGGGCGGCCGTGAGATCATGTTTCCGAAACGCTTCCTCTTCTCCTTTGACACAACCTTGCAAGACCAGAATCTTTCCTTCAGGAACGGACAGCCTGAGGTGGATGGCCTCGTCCAGCGTCGCCACGGCGAAATCGCCAATGCCACTGTCGAACAGACTTTTGGATACGGATTCCACTCCATGTCCATAGGCATTTGCTTTAACGACGGCAATGATGCGAGTGGAATCGGAAAGGGATCCTTGGATAGAGGCCACATTTTCCTGGAGTCGGGATAACGATACCTCAACCCAAGAAGGCTTCATTCCAGTTCACGAGACAGATTTTCAAACTTGGTCCACTGGTCAATGAAGGCCAACTTGACCACTCCAGTGGGGCCGTTGCGTTGTTTTCCGATGATGAGCTGGACAACTCCCTGCTCCTCGAGATTCTCATCTTCCGAATACATGTCTTCGCGGTAGATGAACATCACCACATCTGCGTCCTGTTCGATTGATCCCGACTCGCGTAAATCCGAAAGTTGCGGACGATGGTCTCCGCGTCGCTGCTCAGGGGCCCGGCTGAGCTGAGAGACGGCGATGAGTGGGACCTCGAGTTCCTTGGCCAATCCCTTGAGAGAGCGGCTGATGGCGGAAATCTCCTGCTGCCGGTTGTCATGGCGGACCCGACTCCCCGCGGATGATCCGGTCATCAATTGGAGGTAATCAACGATGAGCAAGTCCAAACCGTGCTCTGCCTTGAGACGGCGAGCCTTGGACCGCATCTCCACAATGGATATCCCCGGTGCATCATCGATAAAGATCCGAGCTCTGGACAGTGTGCTCATGGTTTTGGCAAGCTGATTCCAGTCTTCCTTGGACAGGTAGCCGCTCCGAACCTTATGGCTGTCCACCCGTGCCTCGGCACATAACATACGGGTAACCAGTTGTTGTGCCGCCATTTCCAGGCTGAAGATGCCAATCACCTTGGCATCTTGAACCGCAGCGTATTGGGCGATGTTCAAAACCAGGCTTGTTTTTCCCAAGCCCGGACGTGCAGCCACGATAATCAGATCGGAGTTCTGTAATCCAGAGGTCATACGGTCCAGATCCACGAAGCCGGTAGTGATACCCGTGATCAGCTCTTTCCGCTGGTAGAGAGTCTCGATGTTTTCGTAGCTTTCTGTGAGCAGATCCTGAAGCTGTACGAAGCCACTTTTAATCTTTTCTTGGCTGATGGAGAAAATGCTCTTTTCTGCCAGTTCCAGTAGTTCCAACGGATCATCTTCGTTGGAAATGCCTCTCAACAAGATTTCATTGGCCGAATGGATGAGTTTCCTCAACAGAGACTTCTCTTTCACGATACGGGCGTAGTGTTCAACACTGGAGACACGGGGAACTCCATCCAGGAGAGAGGCAATGTAGGCAACACCACCCACGGCTTCCAGAGTATTGTCTTTCTGGAGTTCTTCTCTGAGTGTCAAAGAGTCAATGGCTCGGGTCTTGGAAGAGAGTCGTTCCATGGTGGAGAAGATGTTGCGGTGGCTCTCCAGATAGAAGTCGTTTGTTGTGAGGATTTCCGAGGTTTGGTCAAGGAGTGCATTGTCCAGCAGTACGGCACCCAGGACGGCCCGTTCGGCTTCGGAGTTGTGAGGTAGGCTCTTTCCAAGGGGCGTATCAGTTTTCATGGACGCGATCGAGCATGTATTCGGCTAAGGATATCAGCAACTCTTGGGAAGGGAAATACGAATCAGACAGTCTGGGGATTGATCCGGCGCAACGGACCATAGCGCGAACTATTGGTGACGCGAGCAGCCTCAGACTACTCCGATTTCTCTTCTTCCCCTGTTGAAGCTTCAGCAGTCTCCTGCTCTCCAGACACCGCCGCTTGCTCCTCAGGAGCGGCAGCTACCGGCTCTGATTCCTGAGCGGGATCTTCGGTGCCTGGTTCCGGAGCCGTCAGTTCTTCCTGGGTGCCGACGTCGGGGTCGGACAGCTCCGGGGATTCGGTGTCCTGCGCCTCTGCCTCCAGGAGTTTGGCTTCCATGTCGGCGATGATGGCTTCGCTTTCTTCGTCCTTGTTCTTGACTCGTGCAATGGACTCATCCCCTTCAATCAAAACGGAGAGGAGGATTTCAGCGGAAACAGCGCTATGAGGACGCAACTGAACCTTGTAGTTGCCGATTTCTTTTATCGGCTGGTCCAGAATAATCTTTCTCCGATCCATCTGTATGCCACTGACCTCAAGCAGGGATCCAATGTCCTTGGTGGTGACGGATCCAAAGAGAGCCCCCCCATCTCCAGATTTGCGACTGACGATCAGGTGCAGTTTGTTGAGTTCCTGGGCCAGCAACGTGGCTTCTTCCTCGTACTTGGCCTCTTTCTTGGCCATTACCAGTCGTTGCTGCTCAATCATTTTCAGGTTGCCAGGCGTCGACGCAATGGCGAGCTTCTTGGGAATCAAGAAGTTTCGGCCATAGCCATCGGCGACCTTCACCACTTCACCGCGTTTGCCGAGTTCAAATACGTCATCAATCAAAATGATTTCCATGGTACGTACCTTTCATCTGTGAGCGTTCTGGGAGGTCAAGGTCGAGGCAAGCCCCATCCGCCCTGGGGGTTGTTTACGCCAGGTCGTGGATGTAAGAGGCTGGAAAACAAGAGATTGCCTTTCAGTGTGCCTGGCTAATCAGGAATGTAAGAGAGCAGAGCCAGATGCCGAGCGCGTTTGATGGCCCGTGAGAGTTTTCTCTGATGGCTGCTGCAGACTCCGGAGAGTCGACGAGGGGTCATCTTGGAGCCTTCAGGTACATAGGGAGTCAAGGTTCTCACGTCCTTGTAATCGATGTAATCAACCTTGTCTGAACAGAACTTGCAGTATCTCCTTCGCCTTACCATCCTTTTAATCCTCTACTGCCACTGACTTGGTCTGGATCTTATCTGTCTCTCCAGTTGAAGTCGGGCTCCTTTTCTTGCTCTGGCGTCTGGACTTGAACTTTTCAGCTCGCTTCAGATCTAAATCCACTCGTATCGTCAAGAAGCGGATCACCGACTCCATGACCTTGAATCTTCTCTCCAATTCAGCCACGGACTCTGCAGCGGGCTCCTCCAGCGTCAAAATTACGTATATTCCCTCGGTGTATTTATTGATAGGATAGGCGAGTTTTCGCTTTCCCCAATTATCCACATCGGCAACTTGAGCCTGCTTCTCTTCAGCAATTTTCTGGAAGGTTTCGATAGACTGATCCACTTCCTCCTCGGTCAATGTGGGAGCCAGTACAACCGCAACCTCATATCTTCTCATGCCACTGATTTCCTTTTCTTAACAAGTGTCTCTGCCAGCGCAGCGGCATAAACGCCACCTTGCTGTACTGGAGAAAATGCATTCTAGCATACTCTTTCTGATTGGAACGAGTCCCTTGGCCAGTTCTCCCCGTTCTTGGCCGTGTGTGTGCCTGAATTCTCTACTGCATCGCTGCTTCGTGACAAGAATTCGGCATGATACGGGTTACTTGAGCAGGGGGGCAATAACCAACGAAACAATGGACATCAATTTGATTAAGATATTCATCGATGGTCCACTGGTGTCTTTGAAAGGGTCACCGACCGTGTCTCCGACAACCGAGGCCTTGTGTGGCTCCGACCCTTTGCCGCCCAAGAATCCCGATTCAATGTATTTCTTGGCGTTATCCCAGGCTCCTCCTGAATTGGACATGAACAGGGCCAGAAGGACGCCCGACAGAGTCGCTCCAGCCAGCATCCCCCCCAGAGCAGCGGCTCCCAGCAGACCGCCCATGATGGCCGGTGATGCGACCGCCACCAGTCCCGGGAGGACCATCTCCTTTAGAGCCGCACGGGTGGAGATATCAATGCAGCGGGCACTGTCAGGTTTGGCCGTGCCCTCCATTAAACCCGGGATTTCCCGGAACTGTCGACGGACTTCCTCGACCATTTTGAAGGCCGCTCTCCCCACCGATGACATGGTCAGATCAGCAATAAAGAAGGGCAAAACGCCACCCACAAACAATCCAACCACCACGGTTGGGTTGAGCAGGTCCAGCGTGTCGAGTCCCACCGTTTGGGTATAGGCGGAAAAAAGTGCCAGGGCGGTCAGAGCGGCTGAGCCGATGGCGAAGCCCTTTCCCATGGCCGCGGTGGTGTTGCCCAGGGAATCGAGGCTGTCCGTGATTTTTCGGACGTCGGGGCCCAGTCCGCTCATCTCCGAGATGCCTCCGGCATTGTCGGCAATCGGGCCGTAGGCATCGACGGACATGGTGATTCCAACGGTTGCCAGCATTCCAACGGCAGCGATCCCGATACCGTACAGGCCGGCATAATTGTAGGAGATCAGGATGGCACCACACAGGGTGAAGACGGGTAAGACCGTCGATTGCATTCCGACCGCCAATCCGGCGATGATGTTGGTTGCCACGCCTGTCTTGGAGGCTTCAGCGATTTGTTTGATGGGATTTCCAGAGGTGTACCACTCTGTCAGAAGTCCAATGATGACGCCCGCAATGGTGCCCATGAGGATGGCATAAAAAATGCCCACTTCAAGGTCCATGGCATTGATAATCAGAAAGCTCCCTACCAGCAACAAGCCGGCACTCACATAGGTGGAGTAGCGCAGGGCCGCTGCTGGTCCCAGGCTTCTCAATAGTCTAATCGAGGCAACGCCAATCAAAGAGGCGATCAGGCCGATGACGATCACACTCAAGGGAAGAGACATATAGAGATGCCGATTTTCCGCGGTGATTTCCAGAACTTTTGAGGTCCCGGTGGCGGCGATGGCGATTGTGGCAATGACAGATCCCACGTAACTCTCAAAGATATCGGCTCCCATGCCGGCCGTGTCTCCGACGCAATCTCCGACGTTATCGGCGATGACGGCGGGATTTCTGGGGTCATCCTCGGGGATCCCCGCTTCCACTTTCCCAACCAGATCGGCTCCCACATCGGCAGACTTGGTGAAGATGCCTCCTCCAACGCGTGCGAAAAGAGCAATCGAGCTGGCGCCCATGGCGAAGCCGCTGATATCGGTGACCTGGATGATGCCGTGCTGGTAGAGTAGAAAGACTCCCGTAACTCCAATGAGTCCCAGGCTGGCGACGGCTAGACCCATTACGGCTCCCCCTGAAAAGGCGACGTTCAGAGCGAGTTCAATTCCGGAATCTCTTGCGGCCTGGGTAGTTCTGACATTGGAACAAGTGGCCGCTTTCAGTCCCCAGAATCCGGCCAGCATGGAACTAAAGGCCCCAGCCAAGAAGGCGATACCGGTCCAGGTTGAAATGGCCAAATAAAGGAAGACGAAGACCAGAAGAATAAAAGCCAACAAGATGGTGTATTCTCGGCGCAGGAAAATCATGGCGCCGTCGTGAATGGATTTGGAGATTTCTTCCATGTGAGCATCGGTCACCTGGATTCTCTTGAGGCTATAGTAAATTAGCCCGGCACAAATGAGTCCAAGAAGTCCAACTGCAGGGAACCAATTAATATAAATGCTCATGCTCTTTTAACCCTTTACCTTGTGTTGATTATCCGCCTTGATGACCCAGGATTTTATTGCTGCAACGCCTTGTCTGACTGGCGCGTGCGTTGTTGTTAGAATAAGAAACCATGCATCATCGAGGCTATGTTACCTGATTGTATAGCGACATCGCCTGATCGATCCCGCTGGACAAAACTGTATCAATGGCCGCGATCGATCGATCGATCACTTCATCGACTATGGGAAGTTCTCTTTTCGAAAATCGTTCCAAAACGTGTTCGGAATAGTCCGCAGGCGCCTCCTCCGGCAAGATGCCGATGCGTAACCTGGGCACATCCTGTGTGTCGAGAGCTGCAATGATCGATTGCATTCCTTTTTGTCCACTCGACCCTCCCGAACGCCTGATTCGAATGGTGCCCAGAGGAAGGGCCAGATCGTCGTAGACGATGAGAGTCTTCGACCGATCGACTCCGTAGTGGTCCATGAGCTGGCGAACGGCGACCCCGCTGGAGTTCATGTAAGTTTGAGGTTTAGCGAGAATCACGGTTTTATTGGCTCGCTCTGTTGTACAGGTCAGAGCGTAGCCCTCGAGAAGTTTAAACTTCCTGCTCGCCCCACTGGCCATCCAGTCAACCAGCATGAACCCGACATTATGCCTTGTTTTCGAGTAAGAACGGCCTGGATTGCCAAGCCCGGTGACCAAGTACACTCGAGCGTTACTCCTTGTCCGTGG
The DNA here is from genome assembly GCA_036445815.1 of Acidobacteriota bacterium. Classification (GTDB taxonomy): domain Bacteria; phylum Acidobacteriota; class UBA6911; order RPQK01; family JADFOI01; genus JAPYTY01. The sequence continues at coordinate 18,291 of JAZFRU010000187.1, forward strand.
TCTCCTCTTCGTCCGCTTCCTTACCCTTCTTGATCACTTCTGGCTCCGCAGTTCCCTCTGCCTCCAGGTCCGTCTCTACCTCAAGGGCATCCTCTTCAGGTTCTTTTTCCACATGAGGCGGTACGACAATAAGAACGACCAGCTCAGGATCGGACAAAACGCTGACCTTGGAAAGGTCGACGGTCAAAGCTTTAACTCTGATGGAATCTCCAATGTCGAGATCGGTCACATCGAGAGTGAGATGGTCCGGTAGGTCCGCAGGAAAGCACTCCAGGTCGACTTCCCTCAGAATCAGATCCAGCACGCCTCCGGATGTTACTCCTACTGCTGTCCCTTCTACATGAACCGGGACGGCAAAGGTCATTTTTTCATCCATCGAGATGGTCAGGAAATCAGCATGTAAGAGGGTGCCATGAAGCGGGTCCAATTGGTAATCTTTGATGAGCACATCATTTGAACTCTTGCCCCAGGTCAATTTGAAAATAGTGTTGTGTCCGGATTCGGAACGGAGGATTTGGTCGACATCCTTCATCTCAACACTTAATGGTAAAGCTTCAACTTCCCGGCCATAGATCACCGACGGGAGTTTGCCTTTTGCGCGCAAACGGCGGTTCGCACATTTCCCGAGTTGCTCTCGCTCCTCAGCTTTAACGATTATCTGTGCCATACCCTAAACTCCAACCTGAAAGTCAAAAAACGACATTCTACCCTTTTGTCCTCATTTTGCACAATTGGTCGACCTCAAAAAGTGGAAACGAAGGGTTTGATTCATCGTTTCCAGTCCGGCCTATCCATCATCTGAGCTACTACAGGAAAAGCTTGCTTACTGAAGTTTCCTCATGGATCGATTTGATGGCTTGGCCCAACAGGCCGGCGACACTGACGACCTTGATTTTGGGCACTTTTTTCCCCTCCGTCAGAGGAATGGTGTTGGTGACGAAAACGCTTTCAAAGGCTGAATCAGAGATGCGTTGGACCGCAGGCCCCGAAAGGACAGCGTGAGTTGCCGCGCTAAATACTCGGCGGGCGCCCTCTCGCACCAGTGCTTCCGTCGCACGAACCAGGGTTCCTGCCGTATCGATCATGTCGTCTATGATGATCACATTTCTGTTTTTGACATCGCCCACGATGTGCATGACCTCGGCTTCGTTCTCCGAGAGCCGTCTCTTATCGATGATGGCCAGGGAGGTGTCCAGTCTTTTGGCATAGGCCCTGGCTTTTTCGACTCCTCCCGCATCTGGTGAAATGACCATAAGGTCTTCTACTTCCAGGTTGCGGATGTGATCCAGAAAAATGGGCATGGGGAACAGATGGTCCACCGGAATGTTGAAGAAGCCTTGAATCTGGCCGGCGTGCAAATCCATGGTCAGAAGGCGTTGAGCCCCTGCCGAGGTCAACAGGTCGCCAACCAGTTTGGATGATAAGGGGACACGGGGCTTGTCCTTGCGATCCTGACGAGCGTACCCATAGTAGGGGATCACCGCTGTGATGCGCTGGGCGGATGCCCTTTTAAATGCATCGATCATGATCAACAGCTCCATCAGGTTTTCATTCACTGGCGGAGACGTGGGTTGGATGATGAAGACGTCGGCACCTCGGACATTCTCCAGAATCTGAAAGTTGACCTCACCGTCACTAAAACGTTTGAGTTTGACTGTCCCCAGTGGCATGCCAAGGCCGTCACATATCTCTTCAGCGAGATCGATATTGGCTTTGCCGGAAAAAATCTTGAGATCAGACATGAGTTAGCCCTGAGCGAGTGAGGATTTGTCGATATTGGGTTCTGGAGAGAGTCCGACAGGTAAAGATTTCTCCGATCTGTTGTCTTGAGAGTTGCTCAGCTGTTTCAATCACAGGCTGGACGCTACCAAATCCCAATAGAGTCGACCCACTGCCGCATAACATCACCCTTTTGAAGCCCGCATTTTCCAGTGCTGATCTAGCATCGACCAGGATCGGGTAGTTTGTGAAAAGAGCCTCTTCGAAATCATTCTCCAGTAAAGACCAACTATCTTCCTTTGGGTCCAAAACCCGGAGAAGACGCTGAATTGTAGTATCCAGATTATCCATTGTCAACACGTCGTGATCATCAAGAAAGTCCCACCGGCCAAGAGCATAGGCGTCTCCGCTCCCCAGTTCGAAATCAGGGTACAGGAGTATCAGAGACTGCTCCTGTACAGCGTCCGGCAATGGAATCAATTGTTCCCCTCGTCCCCAGGCGGCAACCAATCCTCCCATCAGAAAGAAGGGGACGTCGGAGCCCAACTGAGTCGCCAGGGTGGTTAGGGCGTCTCTATCGAGGCGGCATTGCCAAAGTTGGTTGAGGGCCAAAAGGGCCATGGCCGCATTGCTGGCGCCTCCGCCCAGTCCCGCGCCTACCGGAATTTTCTTGTCCAGACGGATCCTGACGCCCGACTGTTTGCCGCAACTGTTTCGCAATAAGTCAGCCGCCCGGTAGAGGAGATTTTCTCTCCCCTGGGCGACGGATCGGCCTCGGGCTTCCAGTTGGATGCTTCGACCGCGAGTCGTTTCAAAAACCACCTCTTCCTTTAAATCGATGGTTTGAAAGATGGTCTGGATTTGATGGTAGCCATCCCTGCGTTTCCCGAGAATTTTTAGAATCCAGTTGATTTTGGCAAACGAAGGAATCGTAAGTCTGGTCAACGTTCTTTAGCCCGCATCATGCATAAATTGTCTGCTGCAGTGCCACAGCCATCCACGCTGACTGTGTTGTGCGACCCGCAAGCGGGTACCCCTTGGGCTCCTCGGCGTACTGCAGGAGTACGCCTGCGGGGCCCTGCCTCGCAGGCCTTGTCATCGCGGCGTCTGCGGCACTTCGCCACGACAATTCAGGCACAATCCGGGCTTTAGCCCCCATCATGGTTCGATCGGGCTAAGGGTCGCGTCTGGAAAGTCGCTGTGTCAAATCAGAGAGCTTTTTCTGAACTTCCTCGAGCTCGTCGTCCTCGGCAAACCGAACGGATAATTCATAATACCCCTGGGCCTGTTCATACTTACCCAGGACATTGTAGAGGTCTCCCAGATGGGAAAAGATGGTCGCATCTGAATCGATGATTCGGCTCGCTTCCAGCAAATTGACCTCAGCCTGATCATACCGTTTCAGCCTGAAGTAAACCCATCCCAGGCTGTCCAGATAGGCACCATTGTGAGGCTCGATTTCCACCGCCTTCACAATGTAATCGAGGGCCTCTAACAGGCGGATTCCTCGATCGGCAAGCATATAGCCCAAATAGTTCAAGACACCGGAATGTTGAGGGTTGATCTCCAGGATGTCCTGGAACATGGACTCAACCTCTTCCCATTCCTCCTGTTGTTCGTAAAGGGCTCCCAGTTGGAATTTGACCCGCTCGCTTTCCGGATACCGGACCAGGGCTTCCCGGAGGATGTTCTCTGCCTCCCGGTATTTCTCATGATCGACATAGAGTTGACTGGCCGCCAAGAGAAGATCCTGAGGGTCGCGGTGGTTCTGGATCCCTTCATTGAGTAGTTCGGTTGACTCCTCGAGTTTGTCGGCTGCAGAGAGTACCTGGGCTCGAGCGATCACTGAATAGGTTTTGCTCGGCTCCTCCTCATAGGAGTTTTCAGCACTTTGCTCGATGAGTTGTTCACTCAACTCCAAAGCTTCCGGGAGTCTCCCCGCATCCTTGAGAGCGTATACCAGGCGCAGCGAAGCGAAGTTGTCCTCGGGTATTTCCTCACTGATTCTGCGAAAGATTTCAATGGCCTCGTCAAACCGGCGCATCCTTTGATACAGAAGGGCCAAATTGGTGTCGATGGATCTGATCTGGTCCTCGGTAGAACTCGCTTCGCGTAAATGCAGGAAACGATCAACGGCTTTTTGACGTTCCCCCAAAAGGGTTTCGATCTCGGCCAGTTGGTAGTTGATTCCGTAGTTCTCGGGGTCGGTCGCCGAGGCTTCTTCGAAGATTTCAGCGGCCTCAGCGTATCGCTTATTGTTTCTGAGGGCCCGCCCGAGAGTCATCCGGATTTGCATATTCCTTGGATAGTTCCGGGACAGTTCTCGGAGCAGAGAAGCGGCTTCGCCGGGCCTCTCTTGATCCAGGAACAGCAGCGCCAGCCGGTATTGCATGTCCGAATCCGTGACATCGGTCAGTGCTCTGCTGTAGAGCTGTTGTGCCTTTTCGACTTGGTCGGTTTGCTCGTAGAGGTCACCCAGTACTTTGATGTTTTCGAGGTAACTACGGTCGTAAACCAGAGATTCTTCGAGTGCTGCAATAGCTTCTGCCATTTCCCCAAGTTGGACATGGGCCTTGGCCTTCAACTCATAGCCCTGTACGATCCAGGGGCGCAGTTCGATAAAGCGGTTCATGACCTCGACGGTTTCTCGATAGCTTTCTCGACCTAAAAGAAGTCGACCGAGTTCATACAGGGCAGCGAAATGTTCCGGGTCCAGTGCCACGGTTTTCCGAAATTCGTCGATTGCAAGGTCTCGCAGAGTCGCTGGATCGCCGTTTCTGGAAGTGGAGTGAATTCGACCCAGCAGGAAATGTGGGTCGCTATTTTGAGGATCCAGTTCTGAGGCCAACTGGCAGGCTTCGATGGCTCTTCTGGTCCGACCCGCCTTCCACAGGGTTTCAGCGAATTCGACCTTCAAGGAGGCGCTCTGTGGATCCAGTGCGACAGCCTTTTCGAACTCCGAGATTGCCTCTCGATACTCTTCCCGAAGTTCGTGCATCCGGGCCAGGCTGAAGTGGTAGTAGGATCCTGCGAAATCGACGGTTTGGGCCGAGAGTCCCCCCTCGATCATCGCTACCACAATAATAAAGAGAGTGAATCGCTTCATGCTGTCCGGCCATTATGACACATTACTCCCGGTAATCTCCAAGTCTGGAGATGATACGCCTGGCTCGCCTGAAAGGGGCATCGGTTCTGGTTACGAGGAGCCGTGCCCTTCGGCACGAAACCCCAGACTTGATTTCAGCTGGGACGTGATGAAGGAGTGATCGGCGGAGTATCGGGTCTAGTAGCCCGCATTTCTCACACCCTCTCTACTGCATCGGCGCTCGCCTTTATCTGAGCGAAGCGAAGTCGCCTTCATCTGAACGGAGTGAAGAATGATCCACCCTGACTGTGTTGCACTCCTTCGGCCTCCTCAACGTACCGTACAGTACGTTTGCGGGGGCCTCGGGTACCCGCCTTGCGGGTCATGCGCCTTGTCAGGCCCGGCCCTTGCACCGCTTCGTGACGAGAAGGTGTGAGAAATGCGGGCTAGGGTAGTGGTTGGGAGACCACCGCCGTCATATAGGCGAGATTGTCTGCAAAGAAGACTTCCAGCCCAAGGATGTCTTGATCTGAGGAGACTTTGATGGAACCCCCTGAGAGATCCGGTAGATCTGGGAAAAATTCCTCCAGAAGCCCGACCACTCGTTCCGAAGGTTCCACCGTCAAGGGAGCCTCACCCAGGAGAGCGCCTTGGGGGGAAAAGATTTCCACCTGTATGGTGGCGGTCTGGGAACCGGGATTGAGAAAAGTCAGTCCCGTAGAAATGCCCATCCCTTGAGACAAATGGGGAAAAACGAAACGTCGGGTCGAAGTGCCTTGAAAAGGAATAGTCGTCATGGCACGCCCGGAAAAGCTATGAATCTCACCGTCTCCGACCACTCCTGGAGTATCACTGGTAAGGCGCAGCCATCCGGTAACCGCCTGTCCCGGATCGGTCAGGCCAAACAGGTCACTCAGGTTGATTCGAATCGACTGAGAGGGAGCCAGTCTGAGATTCACAGTGCCGGCAAGATCTGTTCCCTGGTTGTCTCGGAGGGACAGGGAAAGACGGGCCTCGGAGTCGGTGCCGCTGTGGATGAGATTGAGAAAGGTCTCAGACCCACCGAATGCGGTAATCTGAGGTAAATACAATGGCATGGGCGACGAGATGTCTCTTTCGATCGGAATACCGTTCAGGACGGCGATACGTTCGTCGTCAAAGTAGCGCTCGAACGCAACCACCTTTTCGTCTCCGCTTGAAATCGTTACATAGCCGCTCCCGAAGTTAGTGAAAGCAGAGGGACTGAAAAGTGGGGCACTGGAAGCATCCTGAGGATCGGCCTGTCGCAAGAAGGCCGTCAAGACACCGTTAGAGACAACTGAGCGAGAGATCTGCTCGGCCGTAGACCCGTCGCTGTTGACCAGAGCCACGCTGACGGTGGCGGTTTCGCCAGTGGGATTCACGACCGTGATCTCGGTCCTGAAACCCTCACTGACCCGAACCTCGGGCAAGATCCACTCATTGAAGCCAAGGGAGCTGCTCGGGGCCCCATCCAGTCGGCGAAACTGGGTGTCGCCAATCAAGAAAAATCCAGCAATTTCAGGTTGATCACTCTCCAGGTCGAGCCAGCCGCGTAAACTGGAACCCTCAACGGCATCAACCAATTCCCGGGCTGTGAAGGAAACCTGCTTGCCGCTTTCCAGGAAAATGTCTTCCGGAACTCCGAAATCCTGTCCTTCCGTGCCGGGATCGTCCCGTACCGGTCGCCCGGAGGTATCCAGGATCTGGGAGACGAGAGTCGTGTTAGCGGCTGAGTTGTTGTTGAACGCAAGACCCGTGAAAAAGTCTGGATTGGACACGATCTGGGGAATGAACAAACGAGTGGTGTCTCTCAAGAGGACGATGGAGTTGGCGTTGAATTTCACGGCCGTCAAAAAGGTTCCGTCAGGAGACATGGCCACATCCATCGGCGCTGCGGGAATCGTGACGCTCACTCCATTGTTGTCAACGACAAGGTTGGGGCCGAGATTAACGGTGCGTGTGAAATCACCTGCCTCCAGATCGAATTCCATGAGAAAGTCCCGAATCGCCGAAGCCAGGAACATTCGAGATCCATCATTGGAAAAGGCCGGTCTAGTGCTGTCCTTGAATCCCGTGAAAGGGGGTGTCACCCGGGTCAGTTCCCGAGTCTCGATGTCGATGATGGCGACTTCACGATCGCTCAAGATGACGAAGCTTTTCCCATCGGGTGTGGCAAAGGAGCCTCTTGTGAGGCCCCCAATGTTGAAGACCTCCAGAGTTTCGCCGGTCTGTAAATTCAGCAAAAGAGCATGATCGTCGAGGGCGGAGGAGCCGACAACGAGACTGAACTCTCGATCTCCAATCAGGCCGAATTGACCATCCGTGGAGATGGCCAAGGTGTTGGAGACCACAAGGTTGTGAGGGATCCGCAGGTCATCTGCGGCAGTGGGCACGATCGTATTGGTGCCTGTAAA
>JAZFRU010000188.1:0-3024 GCA_036445815.1 Acidobacteriota bacterium
TGGAACCTGCAACTCGCTTTTTACAAGAACGACGAGGGAAGTTACACGGGCGACAGCCTGGACAGCGCTCGCTATTCCTACGATGTGGTCCATAGCAATCCGAGTGAATTGGGCGATCCCGCAATCACAATCCCCACGACCAATGAGGAGGTCAATCAGGGCAACGCCCGTTTGACCTACACCCTGGACCATGGCCCAATAGGGAGTACGGAAATCGGGTTGTCCGGCGAGTACGGCGGTCTTTACAACGCCACCACGGCCAGGATGGGAAGACGCTGGGCGACTGCTGTGCATGCCAACGGAAACTACGGTCGATTCAACCTCATGCTGGAGTACCTGCGCTACAACTTCAGACCAGAGAACCCGGCTGGCCAGGACGATCGCTTCATGATCTTAGGGGCCTATGATGCTCCCTACAAGGTGGCCTCGGACGGCTCTATCGCCATGGTGAATCTTGCCTATAGATTACCGGTCCCACTGGCTCCTCTCGAAGCACTCACTTTTTACAACAACTATAGTTATTTAGGGAAAGCAGAGCCCGGCTTTACCGATTCCCGGCAGAACGTGGCCGGGGTGTTGATCTCAGCCGGCAATCTTCTGACCTATGTGGACTTTGCCTTCGGGAAAAACCATCCCTGGCTCGGTCCCAACTACACGAGCGCTCTGGCCGAGGGGGATCCGACGGCTGAATGGGAGATGCGATTCAACATCAATATTGGCTACTATTTTTGAGCAAAAGGTGCTCGTTGTGAGGGATCTGAAATTCATTGCGATTCTTTTCTTCGCCGTTTTGTCCTTAGTGGCCACGGCAAAGGCTCAGTCTCGACCGGATATCCCACTCACCGATGAGGAGCAGGCTTGGCTGGCTGAGAATCAACGAATCCGGATCGCTCCCGCTCCCAACTTTCCTCCAGTTGAATTCTTTGACGAGGAGGGGGTCTACCGCGGCATCGCCGCCGATTACGTGAGCCTCTTGGAGTCCCGGCTGGGAATCCAACTCGAGGTTCAGCGTCGCGAAACCTGGAACCAGGTTGTGGAGGACACACAGCGAGGTCAGATCGACGTATGGATGGAGGCGGCATATACCGCGGAACGCTCCGAGTACATGTTATTCACGGAGCCCTATCTGGAACTTCCCGCTGTGATTATCGTGCGGCGAGAGATGGGAGGACAACTGACGCTGGATGATTTCGAAGGTCTCACGGTTGCGGTAATCGAAGGCTACGCAAGTCAGGATTACGTCCGTGAAAACTACCCTGAGTTGGAGCTTGTACCCGTTCCGGACATCCAGACGGGACTGGAGAGGGTGACCTTCGGATCCGCCGATGCGGTTGTCGCCAACATCGCAGCAGCCAGCTACTACATTGAAAGAAGCGGCATGACCAACCTCAGGGTTGCGGGGCAGTCGGGTTTTGTTTGGGAGCTCTCGATCGTTTCCCGTAAGGATTGGCCGCTTCTCAGCGGGATTTTTCAGAAGGGCCTGGACAGTATCTCCTTCGAGGAACATCAGGAAATCCGTCGCCGCTGGATCTCTTTGGAGTCTGCCGAGGAGGAGTTTTCACTCCTGGAGATCGCCTTGGGGATTCTTGTCCTTCTTGTGGTGCTGATTCTTGGAATCCGCATGTGGCGTGGTGGAGAGGCGCGCTCCGTTTTGGAGGAAGCCACTTTAAAGAGCGCCTGGCCTACCCTTGTGACCTGTACCGCAGCCATATGCGTGGTGGTTGTGGCCGCCCTTTGGACCTGGGTTACGGTTGAGGAGAGGGCGCGGCAAGATACTGGAAACGCTCTGAACACTGTGCTGAACACCACAAGCAACGCGGTCTATGACTGGTTTCGAGAGCGGGAGCAGGAAACAAGGACCCTGGCAGGGCGTCAGGAGGTTCAGGGTCACTGTCAGGAACTGATCGGCTTTGAGGTAGCCGGGGCGTTGGACGAGGCCCTTTCTGCCAGAAATCGGTTGAATGAAGAACTGGACCCTCTCCTGGCAGGACGCGAATATGAGGGATTCGTCCTCTTGAGCTCGGACGGCAGGGTACTTGCCGGTACCGACCTGGAACAGTTGGAGCGTTCACGTCCATACGAGCTGTCCACTGAGTTCTTCAATGGCATCCTCCAGGGGTCTAACTCGACCTCGACTCGGGTGCCTGAACGTGTGACGGAGCCAGGAGACAACACGTTGGCGCCGTCCTCGATACTTGTGGGGAGCGCGATCATGGATGGTGAGAATCAAATCCAGTGCATTCTTGTACTGCTCGCCAACCCTGAAAGGAGCTTTACTGAGATTCTACAGCGGGGAAGAATCGGTGAGTCGGGTGAGAGTTATGCCTTCAATCAAAAAGGCCAACTGCTCAGCGAGAGCCGGTTCAATGAACAGTTACGCCGTATCGGTGTGATCGAGGAGGGGCAAGATTCCAATCTGAACGTCGAGATCAGGGATCCGGGGGGCAATCTGGTGACCGGCTACGATCCTCAACTTCCCAGGCAAGAGCAACCACTGACTTTCATGGCCCAAAAGGCGATTGACGGAGATTCGGGGAATGATCTAGAGGGGTATCGTGACTATCGGGGTGTTCCGGTTATCGGGGCCTGGGCCTGGGATGCCAGCAAAGGCCTTGGTATTGTTACGGAAATCGATGTCGGTGAGGCCTATGCTTTTCTAAGTGCCTATCAACGGCAGACCATCGCCTCAACTGCTTTGGGAATCTCACTCATCCTCGGCCTCTCCGGACTGTTCATCTGGAACCGTATGAAGATAGGTGCGGCCAACATCGCTCTGGCTAAGGGTGCCCGTGAATTGGAAAAGCGCAACCGGTTTATTCGACAGACCTTCGGCCGGTATCTATCCGATGAAATTGTTGAGAACATCCTGGAGACCCCTGCGGGCTTGAAAATCGGCTGAGAAACACGCCTTGTGACCATCATGATGACCGATATCCGGGGCTTTACCGCCTTGGGGAAACAACTCCCCGCCGAAACCATCGTCTCGATGCTGAACATCTATCTGGAACAAATGACCGACATCAT
>JAZFRU010000189.1:0-2970 GCA_036445815.1 Acidobacteriota bacterium
CGACGCATCCAAAGACGACTCTGGAGATGAGGACGTTGGTGTCCCGGGAGATGAAAGGGAAGTCGCCGGAGAACTGCTCGCTTGATCCATACACGGCCACCCAGGCGCTGATGAGGGTCATGGAGATAACGACCATTCCGCCAGTCCAGGTTGCGATGCTGCTGCTGGGGCTGGCCAGCAGGGCCAGACCCCCACTCATGATGAGCAGGCCGCACAGCGCGATGACCCAGCCGGGAGCATGAACCAGGTTCGGGTCGATCGGGATAACTCCTATGACGGTCAGCTCGATCACACCTCCGGCCACGATCATGAGGAGGCCGCTCAACAGGCGGCTTGTCGAGTGCTTCATGTGGATAGACTACAGCGCAAGGAGGCCGCTCACAGAGCGGCCGCTACATTGGACTTGCCAACTGATCGGTGGGCGCACGCCGTGCGCCCCTACATTCTCTTTCGTGGAACCTGGAACCTGGAACTTGGAACGCGGCCGAGCTGAGCGAGGCCGCTACGACTACATCCCTGTGGGGGCCTCTCCGATCGTCCGGTGTCGGAACTTGAGGATATATTCCATCTCGAACAGGTCGACCTCTTCCTCCAATCGGAAACCAGCATTGATGATCTCATCGGTGAAGGTGCCCTTGCCGGCTCGTACCATTCTCATACGCCCTTCCGAGGTTCGGCCTGTGATGCGCTCGGCATCGACCAGTAAGAAGAGACCATCCGGGCGGAGGGCCTTCTTGATCTCGGCCAGCATGTCATACGGAAACTCGAAATGGTGATAGGTGTGGGAGACGAATACGACATCCACCGAGTTCTCGGCCAGCCTGGGTGACTTGGGATCGCCCAGCACCGCCTTCACATTCTCCAGTCCCATCTCCCGGGATGTCTTGGCGATGTGATCCACAAAAGACTCGGAGATGTCCCCTGCATAGACGATGCCGTCCGGTGCCACTTTTTGGGCCATCAGGCGGGAAAAGAACCCGCTGCCGGCGCCGATGTCGGCCACATTCATTCCCGGCTTCAGGTCCATCAGATCAAGAATCTCAAAGCGCTTGTCATAGGTGTCCCGACCATCTCGCTCGAAGCGATCGATCCACTGTTGGGTATCCGGATCGGCGAAGCTTTCATTGAGTTCTTTTGCAAAGGGGGTGATCTGGGGAGGCTCGGCCTGACCGCCCTGGCCTTGAACCAGGGTGCCCAGGGCGCCGGTGAGTACCAGGAGCGCCGACAACAAGACTGGAAGAAGTTTGTGTGGGTGTTGTGGGTAAGGCATGTTTTTTCTCCTGGTTAAAGGGATTGTTACAGCTATTGCAGCCGGGGGGAGAGTCGTTCCTGGCCATCAAGGTTGTCCCAGAGGATCTCACCGCTGAGACCTGTCATGGCGGCTTCAATGTTGAGGATGTCGTCTATCGGAATAGTGAAATAGTCCCGATCCAATACGGTGAAGTCCGCGAATTTGCCTGGCTCCAGGGTTCCGATGGTGTCCTCGGCCATCATGTAGTCGGAGGCCCAGGTGGTTCCCATCTTGAGAGCCGTCACCCGATCGATGGCTTCCTGAGGAAGCAGCGTCACCGATTCGGGATAAGTTCGGTTCGTCGAAGTCTTGCGAGTGACGAGTATGTGGATGGGCTCCCAGAAATTATCCCCCGAGGCCTCGAAGGTCACGTGGATCCCTTCATTGATCCAGGTCTTGACCGGCATGGCGAAATCTCTCAGCTTTTCACCGTAGTCGTCGATCAGTTTGGGGACCTCGGCCAGCAGAAAAGGAGTGACGTTGATATAGATTCCGTACTTCTTGATGCCGGCGATCACATCGGGAACGTTTCCCAGGACCTGACTGTGTTCCAGCGTCGGTCTCAGGGCGCGGATGTATTCGACCGAGAGATTGGCCTCCGCCATCGCTTCCTCCAGCATCTGAATGTAGAGGCGCACTCCGTGGGGAGAAGTGCCGTGCACCTGGGCGGGACGCCATCCGTTGGTGATGCCGGCTTTGAGCGAAACCCAGGCCTTCAGGGTCGGATTGGGACACCGCTCGCGTTCCTTGATCTCAGGAGCAGCGGGCATGTCGGGCCCCAGGCAGACGTTGTTCTGAGTGGAATCCCAGATTTCATGGCACATTCCGTTGAGCCAGAGCATCTCGCCGCCGTTGCGGTGGTTGGTCCAGGGAGCTCCGTAAGCGCGATAGAATTGCTCGATCGATTCTTTATTGAAGAGATTGCCTCGCTGCGATTCGATGTAATATGCGAGCCGATGGGGCATTCTTCCCTGCCGGTTCAAGTCGGCATAGGCCCCTACCGTTCGAGGGTATAACAGCCGGGTCGCCACCGTGGTGAAGCCCTTTTTGATGACGTCCACTCCCTGCAGTCGCATGACTTCCGCCAGATCGGACAGCGGCTTGTCCTTCCACCAGTACTCGAAGCTGATGGCTCCCTGCTCGGGAACCGCCAGGTATCCATTCATGGCCGCACCGGGACCCGTTTCCAGCTCCGTGCTCTCTTCCCAGTCGTGGAACTCTTCCGTGAAGGCATCAATGGCGGCCTGGTTGAAATACCCTCCCAGGCCCATGTTCACGATGACGGGATGGTCCGTCACCGCGGGGTCCAGTTGTCGCCTGTTGATCTTGCCAATGTAAAACCAGGTGCGGAGTGTGCCGGGAGAATTGTCCTTGTTGTCCTGTACCCGAACGCTGATCCACTGGTCCTTGGGGATGTTCTGGGCCTGAATCGCGTTCAGGACGGTCTCGCGGATGGCCTTGGCCGTGCTCTCGACATCGGTTGAGGCCGTCACGCTGAGTTGAATGCTGGGGTCGGTAAAGCCGTACTGAGGGCCATACTTACGGGCCGCTGAGCTGAATAGGTGGTAGTGGGTCTGAATCATGCCCGGGATGGTGGTTCTGCCGTCCAGGTCAATGATTCGAGTGTTGTTGCCGGCCAGCGTTCTCATTTCCTGGTTGGTCCCCAGGGCCATGATGTG
>JAZFRU010000190.1:0-3372 GCA_036445815.1 Acidobacteriota bacterium
CTTTCGGAATCGTCGCCAGGAACCTCCAGAACCTCCAGAGGCGCCGGAAATACCTGAAGCTACCGCCACGGCCTAGGGCCGGAGCGGCCGAGCGAAGCGTAGGCCGCTCCGGACGTTTAAAGTTTCACGTTTCAGGTTTCACGTGGGTCCGGAAGGCGGGCTTAAGCGGCTCTCCGGATTCGGAGCAGGACTTCCTTCTTTCTTTCGTGAAACGTTAAACCTGAAACGTTAAACGCGGCCGAGCGCAGCGAGGCCGCTACAATACCCAGCCAGTTCCCAGGCGGCCGACCCGCCATCTCCTGTGATTTGACAATTGAAAATCGTCCACCGACAATTGGAAGCTCTATGAACAGACGATGGGTGGTCCTGGGATTTCTTTTTCTGGTCAGCGTGGTCACCTTTCTGGATCGCGTCAACATCTCGGTGGCGGGAGAATATATGTCCCGGGATTTCGGACTGACCGACGTTCAGTTCGGGACCATCTTCAGTTCTTTTCTGCTGGGCTACGCACTGCTTCAGATTCCCGCGGGTTGGCTGGGTGATCGTTTCGGGTACAAAGAGGTCCTGACCGGAACGCTTCTCGTCTGGTCCATCTTCACGGTGCTGACTCCCTGGGCGGGAAGGGGATTCCTGGTTCCCGTACTGGGTGTGGTGCCGAGTATTTGCCTGGTGCGTTTTCTGATTGGGGTCGGGGAAGCCGCTGCATATCCATGCTCGAGTGCTCTGGCGGGACGTTGGTTTGCTCCGGAACAACAGGGATTGGCCACCGGTGTTATTTTCGCCGGGGTGGGCGCCGGATCGACCATTACCCCGCCCTTCATTGCCTGGCTGATGGTGAACTTCGGTTGGGAGGTGAGTTTTTACGTGAGCGGCCTGCTGGGAATCGTACTGGCGGGTGCCTTCCTGGTGTGGGTGAACCCTTCCCCCGAATCCCCGCCTGTCGTTTCTCCTTCTGCTGCGAATCCCTCACCTCCCAGGCAGGGAGAAGGAGAGGCGGGTGCCGTGGTTCGAGGGTCCTGGAGAAGGCTGCTGGCGGATCGCAACGTGTGGCTTCTGGCCATGAGTTACGGTGCCACCGGCTATGTCCTGTACGTCTTTCTGGCCTGGTTTTTCCGCTATCTGGTTGACGAGCGGGAGATGGAGGTCTTGAACGCGTCCTTTTATGCCATGTTCCCTTTCATGTCGATGGCCGTTTCCGCCCCTCTGGGAGGATGGATCAGCGATCGACTGATTCCCAGGTTCGGAAAGATGAAGGCCCGCCGCCGCATTGCCATATTTGGGGTTGTCTCCTGTATTCCCTTCATGATGATGGGGGCGTTGATCGAGAACAACCCTGTAGCGGTGGCGTGCTTTTCGCTCTCCTTCGGACTCTTGACCCTGACCACGGGATGCTACTGGGCAACGGCCATTGATCTGGTGCCCGGCCATGCTGCCCTGGTAGGAGCGTCCATGAACATGGGGACCAACCTGGTCGGAATGCTGGCTCCGGTTCTCACCCCATTCATCAAGGACCATTATGGATGGCCGGCGGCCTGGGCCGTGGCGGCTCTCTTTGCTTTGGCGGCGGCATCGCTGTGGATGTTGATGGAGGAACGGGAATGGGGCCATTGACCGAAAGACCGTAGCTTGGGAACAGATTTGCTTTTGAGGGCTCCCACGATTTACGATTTCTTCAGATGAAAAGCCATAAGCCCTTTCTTTTGACCTCTGTTGTCTGGGGAGTGTTGCTCGTCTCCTCAACTCCCCTGTGGAGTCAGACCGAGGTCCGTCCCGGCTTCAATATCTTTTCCGTGGAGCAGGACGTCGAAATTGGTGGTCAGAGTGCGGCTGAAGTGGAAGAACAGCTTCCGCTGCTCAACGACTCCACCGTCCAAGACTACATCACGAAGATCGGAGAAAGACTGGCGGCGGTGGTTCAGGGGCCCGACTTTCCCTATCAGTTCAAGGTGGTCAATGTCTCCGACGTCAATGCTTTCGCCCTTCCCGGAGGCTTCATGTTTGTGAATCGAGGGCTCATCGAAGCCGCCACTTCGGAGGGAGAACTGGCCGGGGTGATGGCTCACGAGATTGCCCATGTGGCTTTGCGGCATGGGACCAACCAGGCCTCCAAGGCGTATCTGGCGCAGACCGGCCTGGGAGTACTGGGAGGCTTGTTTGGCGGAGGGACCACCTCGGACATTGTCGGAGCTGTCGGAGGGTTTGGGTTGAACGCCACTTTCATGAAATTCAGTCGTACGGCCGAGGAACAATCCGATGTCGTGGGAGCGCAGATGCTGGCCAGGGCCAGATACGATCCCATGGCGATGGCCAGCTTCTTTGAGACCCTTCGAGAGGAAGCGGGAAAGGATCCCGGCAAGTTGGAGCAGTTTTTCAGCAGTCATCCCGCTCCCGCCAATCGCGCCCGGCGCATCCGAGAGGAAGTCCGGCTGCTGGGACCGGTTCGTCCAGGACGACCGGCTGGAGACTTTTCCAGGCTCAAGTCCCGACTGCTCGGTCATCCCAAGGCCCCGTCCATGGCAGATCTGGCCGAAGGGAGTACATCGGATGAAGGATCACCGGATCCTGGGAATCGTGAAGGACCCCGTTCCATCAACGACATCGCTTTGCCTTCTGACCAGCTTGTCCTGTACGAGTCGGCCAGCCGATTCTTCAGAATGCGTTATCCTTCCAACTGGAAACCTGTGGAACCCGACCAGGCGGCAGGAGCGACCCTGGCGCCTGATGGCGGGATCTTTGAATCGGGTGGTCAAAGCCACATTGTCTACGGGATTGTGGTCGATGTATTCGACGGATCCGGGAGCCGGAGAACCCGAAATGGACCTTACCCTGGCCGAGACGAACTGGAGCGTTCCAGCAACCTGTTGATCCAGTCTCTGCTGGGATCCAATGATTATCTGCGTTTTTTGCGAGGATCGGACCAGGAGGAGCTGGTCGACGGGGAGCGGGCCCTCTCGATCGTGCTCTCCGGTCGCTCCCCGGTGACCGGTGAGCTGGAACGCGTCCGGGTGCTGAGTCGTCCATTGCCGGATGACCGGTTGCTGTTCGTGCTGTTCATCGCACCGGAAAGACGCTATGGAGAACTGGAGCGGATCATGAACCGGATCGTTTCCAGTCTCAGTGTCAATGATACAGCCTTGCCCGGAAGATGAGGGAACACCACCAACGAGATGCCGGTAGTGGGCAGAACAAGGACGCTTCCGAGAATGTTCTAGCCCGCATTTCTCACACCTTCTCGTCACGAAGCGGTGCAAGGGCCGGCCTGACAAGGCGCATGACCGAGGCCCCCGCAAACGTACTGTACGGTACGTTGAGGAGGCTGAGGGGTACCCGCCTTGCGGGTCGTGCAACACAGTCAGGGTGGATCATTGTGCC
>JAZFRU010000191.1:0-4623 GCA_036445815.1 Acidobacteriota bacterium
GTTCTCTGGCTTCCCGTGCCACGGGAAGCCATTCACCCGATTGTGTTTTACAGGCTAGTAGTCCCTCCGTTGGGCTGCTGAGCGGGAAGTGGGTTTTGGCCCGCTCTCCTGGTTCGATCACGAGAAAGGGCTCACGAATATGAGCAAGAAGTTAACCATCAGTCTCACTATGGCCAGTACGGTCCTGGCGTTGATCCTGGTCTATTTCTGGAATCCAGCGCCAGCTTCGTGGCTGCAGGAAGCGATGTCTGGGGAGCATCAGATTGTTGCCGTCAGAGACGAGGGTGGAGGCATCAAGTACTGGACCTGCACGATGCACCCTTCGGTGAGAATGAAGGGACCCGGGACCTGCCCGATTTGTGCCATGGGTCTGGTTCCCGTCAATGAGAGGCCGGTGGTGTCTTCGAACCCTGCTTCGGACTCCGGCGAGCAGATCGCGGCTGATCCATCCATCTTTTCGGTGGATCCCCGGCGCCAGCAGCTCATCAATGTCCGGACGGTGCCGGTTGAGGTTCGTGCTCTGGAGAAGGTCATACGGGCCGTCGCAACGCTGGAGCTGGACGAGACCAGGATCGAACAGGTGCATCCCAAAATTGCAGGATGGATCGACCAGGTCTTCGTGGATTTCACGCTTCAGCATGTCAATCAGGGAGATCCGCTCTTTTCGATTTACAGCCCCCAGTTGGTGTCCACTCAGGAGGAATACCTGCTGGCTTTGAGAACGGCTGAGAACCTGGCCAACAGTCCTTTTGAGCACGTCTCCAGTGGAGCCCGATCACTCTTTGAGGCCACCCGTCGAAAACTCGAACTCCTCGATGTGACTCAGGAGCAAATCACCCAACTCGAGAAGACCGGACAGGTCCAGAAAACCCTGATTGTCTATTCTCCCAGCGCGGGACATGTCATGGACAAGGATGCCTTTCCAAACATGTACGTCACTCCCGAAACCCGGGTCTACACCATTGCCGACCACACTGCGATCTGGGCCAACGTTGAGATCTACGAAAACGAAATCTCTCACATCCGGGAGGGTCAACGGATTGTGATGAGGACTGCCGCCTACCCGGGGGACGTTTTCAAAGGAGAAATCACTTACGTTTACCCGCACCTCAACGAACAAACTCGAACCATGCGGGTTCGGGTGGAGTTTCTCAATCCCGACTTGAAGCTCAAACCGGGGATGTACTCCACCATTGAAGTCCATGTGCCGCTGGGGAGGAGCCTGGCGGCCCCCGAAAGCGCCCTGCTCAGAACCGGTACCCGCGATCTGGTGTTCGTGGACCTGGGATCAGGACAGATGCAATTGCGACGGGTAGAAGTGGGAACCAAGGCCGGTGAGTACTACGAAATCCTGAAAGGCCTGCAGGCAGGGGAACGAGTCGTCTCGGCAGCCAATTTCCTGATTGATGCGGAAAGCAAGGTCCAGGGCGTGGAAGCGAGCTGGGAAACGCCCACACCACGCTGACAAGCTTTGCACACTTAAAAAGAGATGATTGAGAAGATTATTCAGTTCAGTGCCAGGAACCGGTTTCTGGTCTTCCTGATCGTGACCGTTGCGGCAATCTGGGGAGTATGGGCCCTGAACAACATCACGCTGGACGCGATCCCGGACCTCTCTGATGTCCAGGTCATTGTCTTTACAGAATGGCCAGGGCGCAGCCCTGACCTGGTCGAAGATCAGATCACCTATCCAATTGTAACCGCCCTGCTGGCCGCCCCCAATGTCCAGCTGGTCCGGGGCATCTCCGACTTCGGTTTCTCCTATGTCTACATCATCTTCGAGGATGGAACCGACATGTACTGGGCCAGAAGCAGGGTGTTGGAGTATCTGCAAAAGATCGCGGGACGTTTGCCCCAGGAAACCACTCCGATACTGGGCCCCGATGCTACTGGCGTGGGATGGGTGTTCGAATATGCCCTGGTCGATGAAACCGGTCAGTACAACCTGGCTCAGCTGCGATCCTTTCAAGACTGGTATCTGCGCTACTGGCTGGAATCGGTGCCCGGTGTGGCTGAAGTGGCCGCCGTGGGGGGCTTCGTCAAGCAATATCAGGTGGAACTCGATCCCAACAAGCTGCTGGCCTACAAAATTCCCCTGGAGGATGTCATCGATGCCATCCGCGACAGCAACAACGATGTCGGCGGTCGCGTGCTCGAATTCGCCGGCACGGAATACATGGTGCGGGGACGGGGCTACATCCAATCGCTCCAGGATATCGAGTCGGTCCCAGTGGCCACCGATGGGGAGGGCACCACGGTCCACGTCCATGATCTGGGGACCGTCCAGTTCGGACCCGATATGCGCCGGGGCATTGCTGAACTGGATGGTCGAGGAGAAGTGGTGGGCGGCATCGTCGTCATGCGTTATGGAGAGAACGCCCTGGATGTCATCGACCGGGTCAAAACCAGGTTGAGAGAAGTGGAAGGTTCTCTTCCGGAAGGCGTGAAGGTCGTTGTCACCTACGATCGCTCCGAGTTGATCCTGCGAGCCATCGACACCCTGAAGGAAAAACTGACCCAGGAAATGCTGGTGGTCAGTCTCGTGATCGTTGTCTTCCTGCTTCACCTGCGCAGTGCATTCATTCCCATCCTGGCCCTCTCCCTGGCGGTCATCATTTCTTTCATCCCCATGTTCTACATGAAGCTCACCGCCAACATCATGTCGCTGGGTGGGATCGCCATCGCCATCGGGGCCATGGTGGATGCTTCCATCGTCCTTCTCGAAAATGCCCACAAGAAGTTGGATGAATGGGCATCTCAGGGACGACCAGGAAACAGAGCCGATGTCCTGATCGGATCATTTCGGGAAGTGGGACCCTCGATTTTTTTCTCCCTGCTCGTGATCACGGTTTCATTTCTCCCTGTTTTTACTCTTCAAGCACAAGAGGGTCGACTTTTCAAACCCCTGGCCTATACCAAAACCTTTTCCATGTTCTTTGCTGCCGTGCTGGCCATCACCCTGGTTCCGGCTCTGGGTACGCTGCTCATCAAGGGAAAGATCCGCTCCGAAGAAAAGCACCCGATCAGCTGGCTCCTCCAGGCGATTTACACCCCCATACTGAGTTTCATTCTGCGCTTCTCGAAAACCTTCATTTTCGCGAGTTTTCTACTGGTGCTCTCCATCATCCCGGCATTCATGCAGCTCGGATCCGAGTTCATGCCCCCTTTGAATGAAGGCTCCTTGCTTTTTATGCCCACGGCGGTCCCCGGGATGCCCGCCACCGAAGCGGCCAGGATCCTGCAAACCCAGGACAAACTACTCCGCCAATTCCCCGAAGTGGCCAGAGTTTTTGGGAAGATCGGAAGGGCCGATACCTCCACTGATTCCGCCCCCCTGAGCATGGTTGAAACCGTGGTGCTTCTGAAGCCTCAGCAAGACTGGGAGCTGCAGTATGAGGAACGCTGGTACTCCAGCTGGATGCCGGGAATTCTCCAACCGGCGTTCCGTTACTTTTGGCCGGAGGAAACGCCCAAGTCATGGGAAGCATTGATCGAAGAGATGGATGCCCAGTTGAAGTTTCCCGGGATGGCCAATATCTGGTGGATGCCGGTTCAAACCCGAACCGAAATGCTCTCGACCGGCATGCGCAGCAATCTCGGCGTCAAGGTCTTCGGACCCGATCTGAACAGGATAGAAGAAATCGCGATTCAGATTGAGAGCGTCCTTCAGGACGTGCCCGGCACACGCAGCGCTTTCGCAGACCGGGTCATGGGAGGACACTACTTTGACTTCCAGATCAACCGAGAAGAAGCCGCTCGATATGGCCTGACGGTTGGGGATGTGGGAGACATTATCGAGACCGCGGTCGGAGGCAAGAATATTGGATACACCATCGAAGGAAGAGAGCGTTATCCGATTAACGTCCGCTACCCGCGCGAGCTCCGCAATGACATCGAGGCGCTCGAAAGAGTCCTGATACCCACGCCCTCCGGCGCCCAGATCCCCCTCTCACTTCTGGCCGATATGGAATTCGCGGAGGGGCCACCGATGATTCGGGACGAAGATGGTCAGCTGGTGGGATACGTCTTCGTCGATGTCACCCACAAGGATTACGAGGGCTACGTCAAAGAAGCTCAGCAAAGCGTTTCCGACCGGGTTGAAATCCCCGCTGGATACCGCATCGAATGGGCCGGTCAGTACAAATACCTGGAGCGCATGAAACAACGGCTCACCTACATCATCCCCATCACACTTTTCGTCATCTTTGTCCTGCTCTACATCAACTTTGGATCCTGGAAGGAACCCCTCATCGTTTTCCTGGCCGTCCCGTTTTCGCTCATCGGATCCTTCTGGCTGCTCTACCTCCTGGAATACAACCTGAGTATTGCGGTATGGGTAGGGATCATCGCACTGGCCGGACTGGAGGCCGAGATGGGTGTGGTGTTCCTGCTCTACCTCCAGCTCGCTCACGACAAGTGGAAGAAAGAGGGCAGGATGCGCCACCTGATGGATCTCAGGGAGGCCATTCACTACGGCGCGGTTCAGCGGTTGCGCCCCAAGCTCATGACGGTGCTCACCACCTTCATCGCCCTGCTCCCCATCATGTGGGCAGCCTCCTATGAAACCGGGGCTGACGTGATGAAACGCATGGCCGCTCCCATGGTGGGGGGACTGGTCACTTC
>JAZFRU010000192.1:0-2273 GCA_036445815.1 Acidobacteriota bacterium
CAGGTAAATCCGTCTTCCGCATAGCTCCATCCGCCGGTCCGAAACCAGCTGGATGTTCCTGTCTGACCGAAGTGAATGATTGAGCCCCACTGATACGGAGTCGCTCCCCCGTGAGCAATGCCAGAGGCAAAGGGCCACGCGTCGCCTCTATTGGGGGGATGATTGACTTCAAACGCCACCTTCTCGTTTGAAACCGCAAACACTTCCACCTTCGTTTCTTCCAGATCAGGAAATTGTGAGGCGGGAAGCTCGAAATAAAACCCGGCCATGGTTGGCGAGGAATCCGCCAATATTTCAGTTACGATGGGCTCAAACAGCCCTGGACTGTCCGAGTACAACAACTCTCCGTTCTTGAACACCAGAATAGAACGGACAGCCTGACTCTTCTCTGTATCTACCGCCCAGCCTTGGATGAAAGTCCCCGACTCTTCCAGGTTGGTGCCGCCCACAACCCACCCCAAACCTCCAGTGCTGTGGACCGGTATCGACTCACCGTCGGTGGCTACCAACGTCTTCCTCTTGCCGTCCGACGAAGTGTCTACTCGGTAACGGGCATGGGATTCCTGGGCCAGTCGTTTCAGTCTGGGTCCGCCTTCATCCTCAACAACCAGGAAAACTTCAACGCGGTTCTCTCCGGACCTAAAAGACGCTTCGGGGACCAGAGCCGAAAACCCACTTCCGTCGCCAGATATTGGGGAGGTCTGGGTGGTCGCATGAATGACGCCATTGATGCCTATGGCAAGTTGAGCGGGCAGGCCGGCGTCAGATCCGAACCACAGCCTACCTGCAATGTTCGGGAAGACAAACGGCGAATCCAGATCGACGTTCTCGTAGAAAACGTCACCCTTGATACTGACTGCATCAACCGTTTGCTCATCCACTGGGTGCTCGCCTATCCGTGTCCCCACCAACTCGCCGTGCGGCCCCGCCGCAAATACCCCACGCCACGGACCCGAACCGAAAAGCTCGAGTTTTCGGTCCAAAGATTCCTGTCTGGGGAGAAGGATGTCATCGAAGGTGAACTCTCGATCGAGACTCCTGAAAACAGTTTTTCCCAACCGTTGTTCGGTCTCGGGACCCAGAGCAGATTGCCCGTCAATCGCCCAGGGCACCTGAATTCCCATGATCGCCGCCACCGTCGGAAGGATATCCACCGTTTCTACGTTTCGGTCACTGAGGAGTCCTTCTGTTTGAAACGGTGCCTTGATCAGCAGCGGAATGGCCATGATATCGGCGTAGTTGGTTTCCGAGACTCCCCGGGCCAGGTCGTCGGGGCGAAAGCTGGAACCGTGATCCGCCGTGACCACGATTAAAGATCGATCGAAGGCGTCAATCTGTTTCAGTCTGGACAACAACTCACCCAACAGCTTGTCGACGAAGCCCACTTGAAGCAAATGCCGCTGGTAGGCTTGAGTGACAAGCCATTGGTCCTTCAGCCATTTCTTGCCGTCGACGGCGCCCTTCGCGTTGGCTCCTTCCCAGGGAAGATATTGTTTGCCGCTGGGGAGATAAGTCCAGGGGGTGTGAGGCAGCATCGAGTGAACAAAGAAAAACCTGGGAGGCAGATCTGGACCAATGGAGTCGACGGCAGCGTAGAAATCCTGGGAGCGATCCGAGAAATCAAAGGTGAAATCCGCCAAGGTTTCAAGCGGTACAGGATCTCCCACGCTGTCGAGACTCAACTCAGCGGTTCCAAAATTCTTCCATGATTGTGCCACGGGTGGAAGTTGGGAACCCATTTCCACCGGCAACACCAGATGGCCGTACACCACCGCAAGATCAACAAACAACGATCTCATCCGATTGACTGCAGCTTGGTCGTTCTGAGTAGTCGGTGACAGCTGAGTCGCATTCTCGGACACACTGAGCTGATGGGACCCTTCCAGCAGTGTAAATAGATTGAGAGGAAAATCATCCAACGTCGGCAGTCGGGCGTCGTGCAACTGGGGATAGCGACCGGTGAGAATTGCAGGAATCGAGACCAGTGTGGAATCACTCACGGTTGTGGCATTACGGTACCAGTGAGACCGGGCCGCCAGCTCGGCAAAGTTGGGATAGCGAACAGCGTCAATCGCCTGATTCTCATCCAGCAGTGACACCAGGGGAAGTTCGTCGAATATCACGAACACCAGGGGGACCTCGGTCCCCACTTCGAAGTGCGGTCTTTCTCCTTCTCTATCGCTCGAAAGGATTCTGGTTACGGGAGAGACAAAAAGGAACAAGACGGGAAAAACCAGAATCGTCGGCCACAGCCAGGTACAGTAGGTCTGCAG
>JAZFRU010000193.1:0-14317 GCA_036445815.1 Acidobacteriota bacterium
AGCTTCCTGACTTTGAGAGATCCGGACTCATTTCTCGCCAGCCACAAATCGTACTGCACCTGCTGGTTCAGCCAACTTTCAGCCGAAGTATCAAAGGCAATCGAAAGGCGGATCGCCATCTGTGGGCTGATCCCTGCTCGACCATTCACAACGCTTGAAAGGGTCTTACGGCTCACACCAAGTGCTTTTGCAGCCTCTGTGATACTGATCCCAAGGGGTTCCAGGCAAAGTGCCTTAACAACCTCGCCAGGATGGGGCGGATTATGCATCTGCATTTGTAGACCTCAGTGGTAATCCTCGTAATTCACTCCGTGCACATCCGGACCGTCAAACTGAAAGGTGACTCTCCAGTTACCACTAACACGAACTGACCAGACTCCCTTTCGCTCGCCTTTGAGTTCATGGAGATGAAGTCCTGGTAGATCCATATCCCTGGCATTAGCTGACACATTGAGTCGTCCTAGAATCAATCGCAACCTCGGAGCATGGTTCCCCTGAATCCCAGCCTTTGATCCCTTCAAGAAGAAAAGCTCCAGTCCCTTGTGACGAAAACTCTGAATCAATAACGAGATTGTAACCTATGACTTCTCAGGTTACAAGCGTGACTTCCAGTTCGGGATCCAGCTTCAACAACTGTTGTTCAAGAATGAAAGACTACAGGTTTGAAAGCACGGGATCAGGGTGCCGTTGCAGTAGAGCGGGGGTGAGGAAGGCGGGCTAAAGAGCGGCCGCTACATGGGGCTTGCTGCCTGATCGGTGGGCGCACGCCGTGCGCCCCTACACTGCTTTTTTGTGGAACGCGGGCGACCGGAGCGAGACCGGCATCAGAAGAGCCCCTACAAAAACCGGGCAAGGGTGTCGTCCCATTTTCCTGTTGCCTTGAGCAGAAGGTCCACCACTTCGCGCACGGCGCCCTCACCGCCTCTTCGCTGGGTGACATAATCGACAGAGGCCCTGACGGCCTCCTCGGCATTGGCTGGGGCGGCCGAGAAACCGACTCTTTTGAGGACCGAGAGATCGGGCAGATCGTCGCCCATGTATGCCACCTGAGAGGCTTCCAGCTGGTTTTCAGACAGGATGCTCTCCAGATCCTTGATCTTGTCCCTGGATCCCTGAACCACGATCTCAACGTCCAGTTCGCGGGCCCGAAACTCCACCTCTGCGCTGCTTCTTCCACTCAAAAACCCCACCTGCCAGCCCGCCTGTTGAGCCAGTCGAATGGCCAGACCATCGTAGACGGAAAAGAACTTGATCTCCTCGCCGGCGGCAGTCCTGCCCAGTCGCCCGTTGGTGAGAACTCCATCCACATCCAGCAGGATGAGGCGAATCTCTTTTGCAGCTTCCATGAACTCGGCGGGCAGCGTTGTCATGATTTAGATCATCTCCGTTCCCCACAAATCATGGAGGTGGATGACTCCGACGACTTGCTTTGAGTCATTGACGACCATGAGAGAGGTAATCTTGTTCTGCTCCATGATGTTCAGGGCGCTGGTGGCCAGTTCGTTCCCGGAAACCGTCAAAGGGTCCTTGTTCATGCACTGGCCGGCCGTACGCGAGAGTACCTCCGCGCCCTGATCCTGAAGCAATCGCCGTAGATCTCCATCGGAGATGACTCCTATCAGCCGATCTCCCTCTTCCACCACGCTGGTGATCCCGAGCTTCTTGCTCGACATCTCGTAGATGACTTCGCTCATGGGGTTCTCCGCATGGACCTTGGGAAGCTGTGGCCCCTGGTGCATGAGGTCCGCCACCTTGGCCAGTTTCTTGCCCAGCTTTCCCCCGGGATGAAGCCGCGCAAAATCCTCCAGGTGAAATCCCTTTCTTTCGGACAGAGACAGCGCCAACGCATCTCCCAGTGCCAGGGAGGCCGTGGTCGACGCGGTGGGAGCCAGGCCAAAAGGACAGGCCTCCTGATTGACACCCACATCCAGGACCAGATCCGAGACCCGGGCCAGGGTCGAATCCAACTCACCGACCATGGAAATCAAGGGAATTCCCAGACGTTTGATGGTCTCCACCAACTTGACCAGTTCCTCGGTCTCTCCACTGTTGGAGAGCGCCACCACCACGTCTCCGCCCGCCAACATGCCCAGATCCCCATGGATGGCTTCGGCCGGGTGAAGAAAAATCGAGGGCGTTCCGGTACTGTTGAGGGTAGCGGCAAGTTTGCGGCATACAATGCCCGACTTTCCCATTCCCGTCGCCACCACCCGCCCCTTGCAGTCGGCCAGCAGATCCACGGCCTGATCGAAGGATTCGCCGAGTCGCGGGATGAGATCGGCGATCGCCTCGGATTCGATTTTCAAGACTCTTTTTGCCGTTTCCCGGGACAAGTGACACTCCTTAACAAGCTGACCGGCTAACCGAGCGATTCCCAGCGCCTTCCCAACTTTAACGACCACAGGGCGCACGGCCGTGCGCCCCTACACATCCATTGCTACAGCTTAGCAAAACTTGCGCCCGATGAGCCGCTCATAGAGCGGCCGCTACAAAATCCCGCCACAGGAAAAAGGATCGCTACAGGTCTTTGACCAGTCGATCGATTCCTTTCAAATCCCTGAGAACATCCTCGAGCAAATCGATCTGCATGGCATTGGCCCCATCGCTGAGGGCCTCATCGGGACGATCGTGGACCTCCATGAAGATGCCGTCGGTCCCCACCGCCACGGCGGCCCTGGCCAGATGGGGGATAAACTCGGCCTGTCCCCCGCTCCAGCCGCCAGCCCCGCCGGGAAGCTGCACGCTGTGGGTGGCATCGAACACCACTGGAACACCGAAACCTCGCAGGATGGGGAGTGCCTTGAAGTCTGACACCAGGTTATTGTATCCAAAACAAGCTCCCCGCTCGGTGACCAGGATGTTGGAGTTGCCGGTCGAACGGGCCTTTTCAAGGACATGCTCCATGTCCCAGGGCGAGAGGGACTGCCCCTTCTTGATGTTAACGATTCGGCCCGTCTCAACCGCCGCCAGGATGAGATCGGTCTGGCGGGACAGCATGGCAGGAATCTGCACCACATCCAGGACCTGGGCGGCCTCGGCCACCTGATCCACTTCGTGGACATCCGAGAGGACCGGGACATCGAGTTCCTCTTTGATGGTCTGGAGAATCTTCAGGCCTTCTTCCCTGCCCGGCCCCCGGTAAGACTTGATTGAGGTGCGGTTGGCCTTGTCGTAGGACGCCTTGAAGATCAAGTGAATCCCAAGAGACGAGGTGATTTCCTTGAGCCGCGTCGCCATCCGCAAGCAGTGCTCAGCGCTTTCAATCACACAGGGGCCGGAGATGAGAAAGAAAGGATTCTTCCCTCCTAGCTTCCAGTCTCGCAAAGTGATTTCCGTGGTGGGTGCCATCAGTTCAAGAATGATACCAGCAACCCGAACCCCCTGACCACACCTGGCGGGCCTACTCGGTCTGGCCGACGGGTATCTGGGTTGAAGTGGAGGAGGCGGCTCCCTGGCCGGTCCGCCGCTGCTTGAAGTCGATGGCGGCCTGGACGAAGCTTACAAAAAGCGGGTGAGGCTTCAGGGGTTTTGATTTGAATTCGGGATGAAACTGGCAGGCCAGGAACCAGGGGTGATCGGGAATCTCCACGATCTCCACAAAGTTATTGTCGGGTGAGTTTCCGGAAATCTCCAGCCCGTAGCTGGTGAGAATCTCTTCATACTCCCGATTGAATTCATAGCGGTGCCGGTGGCGTTCGGAGATCTCTCGATTCTCGTAAATTCGATGAGCCAGCGAATCCTCCTGCAACTCACAAGGGTAGGCGCCCAGACGCATGGTCCCCCCCATTTCGCCCACTCCCAGCAACTCACGCAGCTTGTAAATGACCCGGTGGGAACTGGAGGGATCAAATTCAGAACTGTGGGCGTCCAGGTCGCAGACGTTCCGGGCAAACTCGATCACCGCACACTGCATCCCCAGACAGATGCCAAAGTAGGGAACCTTGTTGACGCGGGCATAGCGAATGCCCTCCAGCATTCCCTTGATTCCCCGGGGTCCAAATCCCCCGGGCACCAGAATAGCATCCAGATCTTCCAGCTTCTGCTCCCATCCTTCTCCCGTCAGGCCTTCCGACTCGATCCATTTCAGTTTCACCGCCACGCGCTGGGGAAGACCACCGTGAAGCAGAGCCTCGTTGAGACTCTTGTAGGAATCTTCATACTCCACGTATTTGCCCACCATGCCGATCGTGACTTCGTCGACCGGATTCTTGATCCCTTCCACCAGGCCTCCCCAGGAGCTGAGATCGCAGTCGTCCTCGGTCAATTCAAGCCTCTTGCATATCATCGAATCGAGGGCTTCCTCGTGGAAAGCCAGAGGCACCTCGTAGATGTTTTCCACATCCTTGGCCGTGACCACCGCCTCGGGTGGGACATTGCAGAAAAGGGCAATCTTGCTCTTGATCTCCTTGGGCAGAACATGTTCGGTCCGGCACAGCAGAAAATCGGGCTGGATACCGATGGTGCGTAGTTCCCTAACCGAGTGCTGGGTCGGTTTGGTCTTTAACTCGCCGGAAGCCTCCATGAAAGGAACCAGGGTGAGATGAACAAACACGCTGTTCTCCTGCCCCACGTCGATACGCATCTGACGAATGGCTTCCAGAAAGGGCAGGCTCTCAATATCACCGACGGTGCCTCCGATCTCGACGATCACCACGTCCAGGTCATCGGCTAACTTCTTGATGGTGGCCTTGATTTCATTGGTGATGTGGGGAACGACCTGGACAGTTTTCCCTAGATAATCGCCGCGCCGCTCTTTCTCGATCACGGTCTGGTAGATTTTCCCTGTGGTGGAGTTGTTGGCTTCCGTCAAACGCAGCTGGGTAAAGCGTTCGTAGTGTCCTAGATCCAGATCGGTTTCTGCTCCGTCGTCGGTGACAAAGACCTCTCCGTGCTGAAAGGGGCTCATGGTGCCGGGATCCACGTTGATGTAGGGATCCAGCTTCAGCAAGGTGACCTTCAGACCACGGGCTTCCAACAGGCACCCGATCGAGGCCGATGCAAGGCCCTTGCCCAGAGAACTCAAAACCCCACCTGTCACAAAAATGTACTTAGTCGGCATTCTTCCTCCACATTGGGTCCGCCACTTTAGCTCTCCTCAACCCCTGGAAGCCTCATTTTCCAACAGGGGTCTGACACGGTCGACATCCTCGTCGGTATCCACTCCCAGGCTATCTTCCTGGACTTCCACCACGTGAATCGGGATCCCATTCTCGAGCAGTCGCAACTGTTCCAACCTTTCAATTTTCTCCAATCGAGAGACCGGCAAACTGGAGAACATGCGCAAAAAATCCCTTCGATACCCGTAAATTCCCAGATGCTTGAACACGGGTCCCACGCCTCGCCGGTGGGGAATAGTGGCCCGAGAAAAGTAAAGGGCACGACCCTGGCCGCTGAACACCACCTTGACGGCGTGAGGGCTGTTGACCTCTGCCGGATCAGTGATCTCAACACAGGCGGTCGTCACCTGAATATCCGCGTCTCTCTCGAAGGGAGCACACACCTGATCAATGGTTTCCGGAGGAATCAGAGGCTCATCCCCCTGAATGTTGATGAAGACATCGGCCTGAATGGACTGAGCCACTTCCGCCACCCGGTCGGTTCCGCTGGCATGGTCTACCGAGGTCATGACGGCCTTTCCCTTGAAGCCCTCCACCGCCTGAAAAATGCGTTCATCATCGGTTGCCACAATGACCTCGTCCAGGCGCGACGCCTTCAGGGCGCGCTCGTATACCCATTGGATCAGGGGCTTTTCGGCCATTTCAAGGAGAGGTTTTCCGGGGAGACGCGTGGAGTTGAACCGTGCAGGTATGACTCCAACAAAACGCATGCGGCAGTCTAGCACAGGGGGTAGCGAAATGACCACCAGTGGCCATGTCGCTACCGTTTCAAGTTTCACGTTTAACATTTCACGAAAGAAATAATGAAGTCCTGTGCCTAATTCGGATGGGTGAACGTCAGCGAGACCGCTCATAGAGCGGCCGCTACACTCCCTTTCGTGGAACGTGGAACGCGGGCGAGCGACAGCGAGGCCGCTCCATCAGCGGAGCTGATCAATGGCAGAAGGTGGTATCGCTGGGACAGGGAGACTGGTGCTCGATCTGGATGGTCGTATGGTGAATGTCAAAGTGGTCCCGAGAGACCGAGATGAGCTGTTCCAGAATCCGGCGACGGCCGTCCTCCTGGTCCACCACCGCGTGGCAGGTCATGGCATGAACCCCCGAGGTGAGGGTCCAGACGTGAAGGTCGTGTACTGAACTGACGCCGGTCACCTTGCACAGCTCTTCCTTCATGACCGACAGATTCAAATGGGCCGGGGTCCCCTCCAGGAGAATGACTATGGACTCTCGAACCAGGCGCCAGGCACTGAACAGAATAAGGCAGCTGACCAGGGCACTGACGGCTGGATCAGCCCAGTAGACCTGCCAGAAGATGATGGCCACCCCGGCAATCATGGCCCCGATGGATCCCAGCACATCTCCCATGATGTGAAGAAACGCTCCCCGCAGATTGAGACTTTCGTGGTGGCTTCGATGCAGGATCCAGGCACTGAAAAGATTGGCTCCCAGGCCGACGGTGGCAATGACCAGCATGGGGATACTTCGGATGGCTTCGGGCTGTTGAAACCGCTGGTACGACTCCCAGAGAATGAAAAAGGCGATGCCCAGCAGGGCCGTCCCGTTGATCAAGGCCGCCAGAATTTCCACTCGGAAGTAGCCGTAGGTCTTCTCGGCGGTGGCCGGTCGACACATGAACCAGGCGGCAAAGAGGCTCAACGCCAGGGCCGCCGCATCGGTCAACATGTGTCCGGCATCGGCCAGAAGGGCCAGGCTGTTGGTCCACAACCCTCCCACCAACTCCACCAGCATGAAGGTGACGGTAATACCCAGAGCAATCCACAACGAGCGGGTTCCCTGGCGGCGGCTGGCCTCCAGCTGAGCCCGGGCGCCACCTCGATTTCCCGACTCCTGATCCGGCAAGGCTTGGCCTTGGTGAGTTGGAAGTTCTGTCATTCGATCTGTGAACCGGCCGAAATCGAAGACATCGGGGCCGACTCCGTGTTGTGGACAAGGGTCGAAAGCGTCTCGAAATATTGAACGGCGGCCTGCCCCAGGCCAAAGGTCCAGACACCCGCCACCGACACCGAGATGAGTGAGCGATATTGAGGAAAGCGACCGCGCAGCCAGTGCGCCCCTTCTCTGACCACCAGTCCCGTCGCCAACATGGGAATCAACTCCCGGGCCCTCTGGCGGTTCAGGTGGTAGCCAAAGGCCCGGGCTATTTTCAACAACATCCCCGTCTGAATGGCCGTCATGGGCAGAAGATCGCTCACCGGGATGGGAACGGCACCGACCACGGCTCCCGCAAAGGCCGCCTGGGAGATAATACCGTTGCAAATCGTGCGACGAAATTCAGGGAAGCTGCGGGTAAAGGGAACAAAGGTTCTGGAACTGGAGTCGACGATGGACTTGAGCAGACGGTCGACCGTCTCGGGTTGCACCGAAGAGAAGGAAAAGACCGGGCTTCCCAGCTGCCGGCCGGCACCTCGAAGGGCCTTCCAGGGACGCTCGACCAGGTCAATTTTGTTCAGAACCGCCAGAACCGGTTTGTTCAGAGCCTTCAATCGACGGTACATGCTGACGGTGGAGTCGGAGACCTCATACTGAGCATCCAGAACCAGAAGAATGACCTCGGCAAAGTCGAACTGCTCGGGTAAAGAGCGATCGGGGTGGTAACCCAGGTACTCGTCAAGTCCTTGAGTATCGACGATGGTGAAGATCGTTTCCGAGTCCGGATCCTGACGGTGGGCAATCGCTTTGATCAAGGAGTTTTTGCCGGTTCGAGCCGGTCCCGCCACGGCAATCTGAACACGGTCATCCGATTGAATTCCCTTCCACTGGCTCCGCACCAGCTCCAGAATCTTGTGCATGTTGTCGCCTTCAGGTGAAAGCGAATCGATGACCTGCTTGAGACGAAACCGGACATCTTCGGGCAAGAGCAAGACCATTTGATCCAGAAAGCTCAAAAGATCTTCGGAAGCCCAATTTCGGATATTGGCAAATACGTCTTGCTGAACGAGTCTTGTTTCCACTGATTCCATTTTACACGGTGTCGACCTTTTCAGGAACGACCCGAAAGGGGATCCTTTCAAATCCCTCTTGATGCCACCGGAAGCAGCCGCAATCGGGCTCATCGTTTTCTAGAGAGATGATCCAGTAACTTACATCCGTATAATGATATTCCTCGATATCCCGGGCCGAAGGCAGGACCCCGCTTCGGGGATGAGAGTGATAAATCCCCAGATGCCGCCTGCCGGTCTGGCGCAACTCCTTGAAAAAGGCGAAGAGTTCCTTTGCCGACACGGAAAACTCCCGGGGACTTTGGCTCTGGTTGGAGGCCGGCCAGGTATGGTCAATGGTTTCCCCCGAGCCGGAAAGCAGGCCACAGCACTCCAGGGGGAAGTCACGGCGGGCATGCTGGATCATCTGCTCCAGAATCTCCCGATGGATGACGACGTCGGTCACAACCTCAATTAGAGCAAGTTCAAGGGATCCACATCAATAGAAGATTTCTTGAGTGAGACCTTTTTCTGCCGCAGGTCCTCCATGGCGGACTCCAGCACCTGGTGAAGCTCCTTACGACTGGTGGCCTTGATCAAAATCTGAAATCGATACTGTCCCTTCAGCTTCTCCAGGGGGGCCTGGGCGGGACCCAAAACGCGCATGCGGCGACCGCTGGAGAGACGGCTTCGGTAGTGGAGCAAGCGATCGGTCAGCTGCTCGGCCTGGTCTCGAACTTGATGGGACGGTTCGCCTTGCAGCACGCAGTTGGCCAGAGCGGTAAAGGGAGGATACTGGAAGTTGCGGCGGAATCGGATTTCCTCTTCGAAAAACTGCCGGTAGTCCTGCGAGCAAGCATGCCTGAGGCTGTAATGGTTGGGATAGTACGTCTGGATCACCACTTCTCCGGGCCGCTCTCCCCTTCCCGCCCTCCCCGCTACCTGGGTGAGGAGTTGAAACGTTCTCTCGGCGGCACGAAAGTCCGCCATCTTGAGCGCCTGTTCGGCCGTCAGGACCCCGACCAGCGTCACCCTTGGAAAGTCGTGCCCCTTGGCAATCATCTGGGTTCCGACCAATATATCGGTTTTGCCTGAGGCAAAAGCTCCTAATATCCTGTCAAAACTACCTTTTTTCTGCACCGTGTCCCGATCCAATCGGTCGACACGGGCGCCGGGAAACAGTTCGCCCAGAAGCTGCTGAACCTTTTCCGTCCCTTGACCCAGGAAAAAAATGTACTCCTTGCTGCAGACCCCACACCGCTTGGGAACAGCCTTCAAGTAGCCGCAGTAGTGACACACCAGGCGGTTGGTGTTGCGGTGATAGGTCAGACTGATGCTGCAGTGCTCACAACTCTCGGTGTTGCCGCAGCTGCGACACAGCAAGGCCGATGCATACCCCCGGCGATTGAGCAGGATGAGCACCTGCTCATCGAGATTCAAACGTTTGGCGATCGAGGCGGCCAGGACCTCGGAGATGACGGCAGTCTGGCCATGCTTTTGAAACTCCTCACGCATATCGACCACCTGTACGGTCGGGAGAGGTCGTCCCAAGATACGAGACTCCAGCGTCTCATACTCGGTCTCCCCACCCTGGGACGCCTGGTAGTACGTCTCCAGCTGAGGCGTTGCACTACCGAGAATCACCAGGGCCTGTTCCAGCTGCCCGCGCTTTCGGGCCACGTCACGCGCATGGTAGCGGGGGAGGTCTTCCTGTTTATAAGAGCCGTCGTGTTCCTCATCGACAATGATGACACCAAGGTTTTTAAGGGGTGCAAAGACCGCTGAACGGGTCCCGATCACCACCTGAGCCTCCCCTCGCCGGATCTTCCGCCACTGGTCAAAGCGCTCCCCCCCCGAGAGGGCACTGTGAAGAATGGCCACCTGGTCTCCGAACCAGGCCCGGAAGTAACGCGATATCTGAGGCGTCAGCCCGATCTCAGGAACCAGCACCAACGCCGACTTTTCACGGGACAGGGCCTCGGCAATGGCATTGAGGTAAATCTCGGTCTTCCCGCTCCCGGTGACCCCATGAATCAGCATGCTGTGGAACCGGGCCGCGGCCAGGTGCTTCTGGATTTTCTCGAAAATGCGCTGCTGATCCGCCGTCAACGGATGTTTCTGGATCTCCGGAGCCCCATCGGAAGGCGCCCAGGGGGAACGATAGGCCTCGATGGCCTCCATATCAATCAGCCCCCGGGAGGCCAGGCTCTTGAGAACCGACTGGCTGCACTTCATCTGGCGCAAGAAAGGCTGGACCCAGACCGGTAGCGGCAATTCAGTCAATCGATCCAGAACTTCCTGCTGCCGGGAGGTCAGTTTCTCCTGGTTGGGACAGACGCGAACCACTGCAAGTCTCCGCTTCTCCGGCCAGAAGTTGGCCGAGCGAAGATCCTTTGCCACGGTTCGAGCCAATAACCCGGGAGGCAACATGACT
Organism: Acidobacteriota bacterium; assembly: GCA_036445815.1. Classification (GTDB taxonomy): domain Bacteria; phylum Acidobacteriota; class UBA6911; order RPQK01; family JADFOI01; genus JAPYTY01. The sequence continues at coordinate 10,491 of JAZFRU010000193.1, forward strand.
TTCAACGCCTCACCCGGAGGCGCCATATAGTAGGAGGCCACCCACAGCCCGAGTTTCAGGAGTTGTTCCGATAAAAGGGGCTCCCGGTCCAGGAGCTCTCTGATGGGTTTGACCTCACCCGAATGGGGCTCCTGATGGACCCTCACCGCCATTCCAATCAGATGCTGTCGGCCAAAAGGAACCAGTACCCGGCTCCCCGGAATCAGCGCTTGTTCCATTGAATCCGGCACTGAATAGGTGAAGGTTTGAAACAGCGGCCGAGGGACGGCGACATCTGCGAACAATTCACGTTTCATGTTTCAGGTCAGCCGGTCAGCGGGTCGGCGAGGTGTCAACCAGTCAGCTCTTTCAATCGGTCCCGGACTTTTTGCATGTCCTCCCACACCAGACGTTTGGCCGAAGGGTTTCGCAGCAGATAGGACGGATGAAAGGTGGGAAGGAGCCAACAGTTACGAAATTGAACAAAATCCCCACGCATCTTGGAAATCGGAGTCTGAGTGTCCAGCAGATTCTGAGCGGCGTATTTCCCCAGAGCCACGACAATCTTGGGCTGAACGGCCGCAATCTGTTGAAAAAGAAAAGGCTCACAAGTCTCCACTTCATCCGGCTCGGGGTCGCGATTGGCGGGGGGACGGCACTTCAAGATGTTGGCAATATAGACCTGGTCCCGACTCAGATCGATCGCTTCAATGATCTTCGTCAACAGCTGGCCTGCTCGCCCCACAAAGGGAATACCCTGGGCATCCTCGTCGGCCCCGGGAGCCTCTCCGACAAACATCAAGTCGGCTGCGGGATCGCCCACTCCAAACACCAGTTGGTTCCGTCCGCTGTGCAGCTTGCATCGTTGACAATCCCCCAGTTCACGTTGAACCTCCTCAAGCAGGGGAGCCGGCTGTTTCACGGGTTCGATATCCAAATGAGTCACTCCCAGATCAGAAAAGAATTTGAGTTGTTGAACGATATCATGCATGGGGGAAACCCTAACCCCTGACCGCATACCTCTGACAAGTTGGCAGCCAATCACCCGAGCAAGCTAACCCCAACAGCGGAACCGACCGAACGGCCAATGTTTGCTGGTCCCTCACCTGATCAGGGGTCAGGGGTCAGGTCAGGGGTCAGATGTTCAAGGTCAATATAATCGGTGGACCTGACACCCAATTGGTCGAGAAGATGATCGCGATCTCGCCATCCGGGCATCGTCTTGACGTTCAGATCCAGGTAAACCTTTTTGACCTGCAGACACTCCTGAATCTCAAGGCGAGCTTTCGTTCCGATGGCCTTGATCATGCGCCCCCCTCGCCCGATGACAATCTTTTTCTGGCTCACCTTGTCGACAATGATGGAAGCGCAAATTCGCACGAATCCTTGCTCTCGTCTTTCCTCGTCGAACACCTCCATTAACACCGCCGTGGCATAAGGGAGTTCCTTGTGGGTGTGGTGTAAAACCTTCTCGCGAATGATCTCGGAAACCAGCGAGCGCTCGGTCTGATTGGTCAGATAATCCTCCGGGTACTGCCATTCCCTTTCCGGTAGGTTCTCCGCAATCTTTTGCTCCAGAACCTCGAAGTTGTCCCCCTTGTCCGCTGAAAGAGGGATCAACTCCCGATACTCGTACTGCTGGTTGTAATAATCAATGGTGGGTAAAACCTTGGCCCGGTTCATCACATCGACCTTGTTGAGGACCAGGATGGTAGGTTTGTTCGTCTTCTGGATTAAATTGAGAACATACTCCTCGCCCTTGCCGAAATTCTCGGAAGCGTCCACCACCTGAACGACCAGATCCACGCTGTGCAGACATTCGTAGACCTCCTCCATCATCCGGTCGTTCAACCGATGTCCGGGACGGTGAATGCCCGGCGTATCCACGAAAATGGCCTGACTCTCATCACGGGTCTGAACTCCCAGAATGCGATGGCGAGTGGTTTGAGGCTTGTTGCTGACAATGGCGATCTTCTCGCCGACCAGTCTATTGAGAATGGTGGATTTTCCCGCGTTGGGGCGACCGATGAGCGCAACGAAGCCGGACTTGGTCATGAATCAAGAACCTCAATGGCACTGACCGTTGACCGCCAAAAACTGACAAGGAAATAAGCTGACCGGTCTCTAGTTCTAATGTTCAATTGTTTTGTATTTCGACGTGCGGAGCACCTCAGCGGTGTGTTCTATTTTGTCCCAGAGAATCTTGGCCAAATCGGCCTTGGAGAGCCTGGAGAGGGCTTCTTCCTCTCCGCCTGCATCGAGTAGGATGACCTCATTGAAATCGGATGCGAATCCGCTGTCGTCCCGGGAAATATCGTTGGCCACAATGAGATCCAGGCCCTTGTGGTGCAGCTTGCCAAGGGCATTTTCGCGAAGGTTCTCACTCTCGGCGGCAAATCCAACCACAAACTGATCGACCTTTCGTTCCTTCACGGTCGCCAGAATATCGGTGGTTTTCTCGAGCGAAAGGGTCAGCTCCATCGCCTCTTTTTTGATTTTCTCGGCAGCCGAGGTGGCCGGCGTGAAATCGGAGACGGCCGCCGCCATCACCACGACATGAGAGTCTTCAAAATGACGAAATACGGCCTCGGCCATGTCCGCCGCTGATCGAACCGAAACCCGATCGACTCTCTCAGGAGCCTCCAGCGAAGTGGGACCCGAGACCAGCACCACCTGGGCACCACGTTGCTGAGCCTCACGAGCAATGGCGTAACCCATTTTCCCTGAGGAGCGATTGGAGAGGAAACGCACCGGATCAATGTCCTCCACCGTGGGGCCTGCCGTGACCAGAACTTTCTGGCCAAGCAGCGATTTCTCCCGGCTCAAGGTGTTGAACACCGCCTCCAGCACCCGCTCGGGCTCGGCCAGCCGCCCCTCACCGACCTCTCCACAGGCCAGGTAGCCCGAACCCGGCTCGACAAAGCCCACTCCCCGTTCCTTCAGAATTCGAACATTTTCCCGGGTCGCCCGGTGGTTCCACATTTCAACGTTCATGGCCGGAGCCACCACCACCGGAGTGGTCGTGGAAAGGTACAGGGTGCTGAGGAAGTCATCAGCGATGCCCTGGGCAAACTTCCCCAGGATATTGGCCGTGGCCGGAGCCACCAGGAGCAGATCACTCTTTCGAGCCAACGCAATATGCTCGATCTGAACGGTGGAATCACGCAAGAGGTCTCCCACCACGGGATGGCCGGAGAGCTTTTCCAGGGTAAGAGGGGTGAGAAAACGCTGGGCAGACTGGGTCATCACGGGAAAGACTTCGAATCCTTCCCTCTGCAAAAGTCGAAGGATGACGGCAGACTTGTAGGCGCCGATGCAGCCCGTCACGCCCAGAATGATGTTCACTCTTCTTCCGCGTCGGCCTTTTCCAGTACCTGGTAGGGAACCAGTTCCTGCTCGACCTCTCGAATGGCCAGATAGATCGACTTTCGCGACTCTATCTCCAAACGGGGAGGGGCTCCATTTTGGAGCTGTTTAGCTCGTTCTGCAGCCACCAGAATAAATCTAAATTTACTGTCGAATGAATCCGGTATCTTAAAAATCATCTAATTCTCCCAAAAGGTTTGAATGATCGCTTCCGCCCGTTCCTTACGATGTTCCAGACGGAAGTCAGATCCTGAATCTTGAATAATCGCCTTCAACTCACTGACTGATTCCTCATAATCCTCATTAATAATAACGTATTGATAACTCCGATAAGAATTAATTTCCTCTTTTGCTACGCTGAGCCTCCGGGTGATGACGCTTTCATCGTCCAGTTTGCGGTCCTTGAGGCGCCGTGTCAGCACTTCCAGAGAAGGCGGAAAAACGAATACCGAGAGGGCCTCCGGGTGAGCCTTCCGAACCTG
>JAZFRU010000194.1:0-4193 GCA_036445815.1 Acidobacteriota bacterium
GGAATCAACAACACCTTTCCGGTGGTTTGACGGGCTTCCAGGGCACGATGGGCTTGGCAGGCTTCTGACAACGCAAATCGTTCACCCACCCGAACCTTGAGTCGACCTTCTGCCACCCAACTGAGAACCTCTCCGGCCCGGGTCACCAGGGCTTCTCTGGTGTCGTTGTAGTGAAAGATACTGGGCCGGGTCAAAAAAAGCGATCCCTTGGCATTTAAAATCTGCGGATCGACGGGCGGCACGGGTCCGCTTGATTGACCGAAAAGCACCAGATAACCCCTTTTTTTGAGACAGTTCAGGCTCTGATCGAAGGTGTCTTTTCCCACGGATTCATAAACCACATCCACGCCTTGAGAGTCGGTGAGGCGTTGCACCTGCTCCTCGAAGTCAGTTTCAGTATAGAGAATGACTTCGTCGGCCCCTGCTTCACGAGCCAGCTCAGCCTTTTCAAGGTTGGACACAGTGCCAATCACCCGTGCTCCGCACATCTTGGCCATCTGAACCAGGAGCAATCCTACTCCTCCAGCCGCCGCATGAACCAGGGCAGTTTCACCGGACACCATAGGGTAGGTGGAGTGAGATAGGTAGTGGGCCGTCATCCCTTGCATCAATGTTGCAGCGGTGGTCTCACAGTCAAGATTTTCTGGAATCTTGATGAGTTGATCGGACGGTACCAGGGTCTGTTCAGCGTAACTCCCCATCACCGAGGAGTAGGCCACACGATCTCCTGGGCCAACTTCGGACACGTCGGGTCCCATGGCGATCACAGTTCCGGCCGCCTCCAATCCCGGTGTCAGGGGAAAGGTTCCCGGGTAGAGTCCCTGCCGGAAATAGATGTCGATGAAATTGACACCGATCGCCTCGGTTTTGACCAGGACTTCATCGCTGCCTGGTTCGGGTGTGGGGACTTCCTCGAAGAGGAGTGTTTCAGGGCCGCCAGCTTGATGGACGCGTATCGCTTTCATGACTAGAGCCAGATTTTAAGCGCTTCGGGCAGGCTTTGTCCAACCCGTTTACTCTCCTGCCTGAGGAATTAGACGGGGTTTGGCGAAACAGGGTACACTTGAGGCTGTGCCGGGTATGATCAGTCGGTTAGACAGGGATCGGCCCTATAGTCATCCCGCTATTGAGAAGCACACACTGCTTCCCAGGACTATCGACCGATTGCTGACCAATTCAACTTTTCCGTGTCGGAGATCGAGAGTTAGGATGTGCGCCAGTGGTCCTGTAGGGTCCCCTGATGTTGTGAGATGCGACAATGAAATCCCCCAGTGTGATTGAACAGCCGAAATCGAAGTCTTTTGCGGATATTCTCCGTTTTATCGAAGATCACGATCGATTTGTGATTGCTTCACATGCACGGCCCGATGGAGATGCCATCGGGTCCGCTCTGGCCCTGGCTCTGGGGCTGGAAGGTTTGGGTAAGACCGCGGATGTTTTTGGCGCGGATCCTCATCCTCGTTCTTTTCTTTCCCTTCCAGGAATCGACGCAATTCGGGTGGGCGCCCGCGTCGAAGGAAATTACGATGCTGCCTTGGTTCTGGAGTGTAATGATCTGAAGCGGCCCGGACTGGAGGGTCTTGACCAGTATTTTGTCGTCAACATTGACCATCATCTCAACACCAATCTTTTTGGGGATCTGAATTGGGTAGATTCGTCTGCGGCGGCCGTGGGTGAGATGATCTACTCCCTCCTGGTAGCCATGGATGCTCCTTTTTCTCCTGAAATTGCCACCAATCTTTATGTGGCTATCTTCACCGACACCGGATCTTTCCAATATTCCAATACCACAGCTGCGACCTTTTCCATCGCAGCGGACTTGGTCCATTGGGGTGCCAGGCCCTCGGTCGTCGCTCAGGCCATACACATGGATCAGCCCCAGGAGAGAATCAAGCTCCTGGGAAGCCTGCTCGATACGCTGGACATTCATTCTTCTGGAAAAATCGCAACCATTACTCTCACCCAGCAGATGCTCGTCGACACCGGTGCCTCCGCCAACGATACCGAAGGGATGGTGAACTATCCCCTTTCAATCAACGGCGTGGAAATGGCCGCCTTTTTTCGCCAGGATCAGGGCGATTCTTATAGGGTCAGTTTGAGGTCTCAAGATCTTCACGATGTCAGTGTGGTGGCTCGACTCTTCGGCGGAGGGGGCCATAAGAATGCCGCGGGTCTGTCGGTAGAAGGGAACCTGGACGAAGCCATCGCCAAAGTAATTGGGGAATTGGAAAAACTCCTTGAGTCATGAACCTCCATGCGGGGTCCTGGTTGCCGATAAGCCCAGCGGGCCAACCTCACACGACATTGTTGCCAGGGTACGCCGGTTCCTGAAAACCAAGGTGGGGCATACCGGAACTCTCGATCCTATGGCTACCGGTGTGTTGCCGCTGGTGCTGGGACGAGCCACCCGGCTGGCACCATTCTTTCAAGCCAACGATAAAGAATATGAGGCGGAACTGCGACTCGGGGTGAGCACCGATACCTTTGATCAGGAAGGCAGGATCCTGGAAGAACAATCGGTGCCCGAGATCTCTGCCCAGCAGGTACAGGACGTTTTGAACCACTTCACGGGGGAAATCCAACAGCAGCCCCCCATGTTCTCGGCGGTCAAGGTGGATGGAAAGAAACTCTACAACCTGGCCCGTCAAAATCGGACTGTGGATCGGCCCTTCAGAACCATCTCCATATTCAGCCTGGAGATACTCGAGCGGAGGCCTGCCACATGGCGCCTTCGAGTGCATTGTTCCTCCGGGACGTACATCCGAACTCTGGCCCATGAGATCGGACAGAAACTAGGATGCGGAGCCTGCCTTTTTGCCCTGCGGCGCCTTCGATCGGGTATCTTTGATCTGACTCAGGCGCTGCCCATCGAAGATCTGGAGGATCGTTGGAACGAGATGTTGTATCCGATGGAGCTCCTGTTGCCTGAACTTCATCGTGTCGAGTTGGATGAAGGAGAGGCCTGGAGAATAGGCCATGGGAATGAAGTTTCATACAGTGAAAGCAAACCTCGAAACCTGTATCGGCTTTTCCATCGGGAGAAGTTGATGGCCATCGGAGAAGGCAGTTCAGCGGCTCAGATTAGACCCAAGATAGTCCTGCGACAGGTCGAATAATCGGGAGTAACTATTAATTTCCCGGTCAGGGGTCAGCCTTATGTCATCCAAAGAGTTCGCCGCCCTTCTGACTCGTGCCCAGAAGACACTCTTTTTCACAGGAGCGGGCATGTCAACCGGTTCGGGAATCCCCGATTTCCGAGGGCCCAAAGGGCTGTGGAAGCGAATGCGTCCCATTTACTTCAATGAGTTCATGGCTTCACATGAGGCCCGGGTGCGGCATTGGCAGTACAAACTGGAGGGATGGCGTGAATTTCGTGATGCCTTGCCAAGTCGGGCCCATAAGGCTCTCTTTGAAATGGACCAGATGGGACTTCTGGATTCTCTGGTGACCCAGAACATTGACGGGCTCCACCAGCTGGCAGGGCACTCCGAGGATAAAGTCACCGAACTCCATGGAACCAATCGGAAGGTGGAGTGTGTTGCTTGTCAGGTCCTTGTTGATCCGAATCCTCTGTTTGAGCAGTTTGCCGAGAGCGGGATGCCGCCAGTGTGCCCGTGTGGGGGGTTCCTCAAATCGGCGACCGTCTCATTCGGGCAGGCCATGCCTCAAGATAAATTGGAACAGGCTTTTTTGGCAGCCGGTAATGCTGATCTGGTGGTTTCCGTTGGCTCAACGCTGGAGGTGGAACCGGCGGCGTCCATCCCCCGATCGGCCAAGGACCATGGAGCTACCTATGTAGTCGTCAACCAGGGGCCCACTGCCCATGATGGAGTGGCCGATCTTCGCATCGAAGATGACCTGAATGCCCTGTTGCCGGCCACCGTTGATGCGCTTCGCGCACTTAACGGAAAGTAGGTGCGTCCTCGCTCCGCTCGTCCGCGTTTCAAGTTTCACGTTTAACGTTTCACGGGAGATGAAGAGAGCCGCTACATAATCACGCCGATCGAAAGGCATGAAATGATCAGCTCTTCGGTGCCACCGCACGGAAGTCCTGTCCCACTCCGGCCCCACGTTAAACGTTAAACTTGAAACGTGAAACCCGCTGGTCGAAGATCAGTGCGTCAGGAGTCACTTCTTCCCTCTCTTTGCGTCGAAGCGTAGGTTCCGAAAACCACATCCCACAGGGGCGATGT
>JAZFRU010000195.1:0-4664 GCA_036445815.1 Acidobacteriota bacterium
CTCGCTCGCGTTCCACGTTCCAGGTTCCACGTTCCACGAAAATTAAGAAGAGAAGAGCCGCTCATAGAGCGGCCGCTACACTGGGCTTGCCTCCTGATCGAAGGACGCCCATCTGTGATGCCCTACATGGATTGAGGTTTTGAGACAGCCTGGCCCGTGCACCCCTACTGTGTCGGCTGAGATTGACGGAAAAGAAAAGGGAAAGAAATTTCTTCTCTGTGTCTTTGTGTCTCTGTGGTGAAACTCTTCGGCGCGCTGGGGTGCCTCCTAGCCTGCCGCTTCGAGGGTTTGTTCCGAACCCTTGGGGAGGCTTCCCACGATGAAGACGTAGGAGAAGGCTCCAAAGGCCATGACGGCACCCGCCATGACCAGCGCACCTGTGAAGGAACCGGTGGCCCCCAGGATGAAGCCCGTCACGATCGGAGCCATCAGGCCTCCAATATTGCCACCCAGATTTTGAATCGATACCAGAGAGGCCACCGAGGTTCGTGGGGCCAGATCTATGGGGATGGAGTTGGCCGATCCCGTGGTGGCTCTCAAGGACCCCATGCAAAGAGTGAGCAGGGTGACGGCCTGCCAGGTGTGGGGGGTGTAGGCCGCGGCCACGACCAGGACCGTAGCCACCGTCATTCCGGTTCCTACCACGGCCTTGCGGGCTGATGTGGGTTCGAAACCCTTCCGAATCAGATAGTCCCCCAGCCAACCCCCTCCGATGGTGGCAAGCATTCCGACGATGAAGGGGAGACTGGCCAGGAGTCCCGTTTGCCGGATACTCATGCCGCGCTCAAGAGCCAGATAGCTGGGCAGCCAGCTTACAAAGACGTGATAGGCGTAAAGGTATCCCATCTGTCCCAGGGCAAGGCCCCAGGCCGTTCGATAACGAAGCAGAGAGAAGATGGAAACTCGCTTGGAGGTCCCTTCTTGTTCGCCACGACCCAACTTTTCCTGCAGGCCGACCTGCTTGTCCGGGTAGAAGAGGAACCAGACCGCAGCGAAAAGAAGATTGGCGGCGCCTACCCAGAAAAAAACTGATTGCCAGCCCCAGTTGGCCAGAAGGAAGGCACAGACAACGGAACCGACGGCGATGCCCACCTGGGAACCGGAGAAGGCAAATCCCAGGGCTGTGGAGCGCTGCTCGGGCTTGAACCAGCGGGAGATGGCTGATCCCTGGGACGGGATCAGCATGCTGTGTCCCACGCCAAAGGCGGCCCGGAATAGAAAAAAACCAGCGGCCGTGGCGGCCAGGGGGAAAGCGATCGTGGAGAGGCTCCAAACGCTGGCTCCCAAACCCAGCACCATCCACGAGCCGAAGCGGTCCACCAGAGGACCGACGATGAGCTGGCAGGCCGTGTAGGCCCAGTTCCACCCCGACAGGACGATCCCCATCGTCTCGGGGGAGATGTCGTAATCCTTCATCAGGGTGGGAGCCACCATGCTCAGGGCCATCCGGATCACGCTGGCCATGGTCAGCGCGCCCCAGCAAAGTGCTACCACCAACCATTTGATCCGGCCCTCTGTTTTTGGGTTTGCCATACTTCGACGCCTCTTGTCAGGGTGTCTGGATTGTATGGGTTCAGGTTTCACGTTTCAAGTTTCATGTTTCACGAGTGCAGGGGCGCGCGGCCGTGCGCCCGACTTGGTCTGTCAGCCGTCGTGCCTTGCAAACCCAACGCTTTCCGTTTAAATTGTGAAGCCGATGTCCTACACCGTGGTCGGAAAGCCGTTGGGAAACTTGGAGGGGCCTGCCAAGGTCACCGGAGCAGCCACCTTTACGGCCGACGTGATTCTGCCGGAGATGATCTGGGGTAAGGTTCTCAGAAGTCCTCTACCCCACGCCCGTATTCTCAGTATCGACACCAGCGAGGCGGAGCAGCTGCCTGGAGTCCTGGCCGTGTTAACGGCCCGGGATTTGCCCGACACCCTGACGGGACGTGTTGTCTATGACACGCCGGTGCTGGCCCGCGACCGGGTGCGTTTTATCGGTGAAAAAGTGGCCGTGGTGGCGGCCGAAGACCCGGATGTTGCCGAGGACGCTCTCTCCCTGATCGAAGTGGAGTACGAGGAGTTGCCGGCTGTCTTTGATTCCGAAGAGGCCATGAAGTCCGATGCCCCGCTTCTTCACCCCGACTACCGGTCGTATCCCCATGCCCCGGAGAAGTTTTTTTCCGATGTCCCCAATGTGCACTCGCACGTGACCTGGCAGGTGGGCGATATCGAAGAGGGCTTTGCCCAGGCCAAAGAGATTTTTGAACATAACTTCACGACCCATTCGCAACATCAGGGCTTTATCGAGCCGCATGCCTCGGTTGTTTCTGTCGATCCCGACGGCCGGACCCATCTGTGGATCACCAACAAGATGCCGGTCAGGGCCCAGAAGCTCCTGGCCGATGCCGTCGAGATTCCTCAGGAACAGGTGGTGGTTCATCCCGTGTGCATTGGAGGCGACTTCGGTGGTAAGGGTTCCTTGATGGATTCACCCCTTTGCTACCACCTGTCCAAGCGAACGGGCCGTCCCGTCAAGATGGTGATGACCTACACCGAAGAATTGATGGCCGGCAATCCCCGGCATCCCACCACGATTTCTCTTCGCACGGGAGTGACCGAAAAGGGCAAGGTGGTGGCTTTCCAGGCCAGGGTGGTTTTTGACAGCGGAGCCTATGCGGGATTCAAACCGGTTCCCCTGGTGAATATTCCCGGTGCCAACTCGGCCGCCGGAGTCTACGGAACTCCCAATGTGACGATCGACGCCTATTCGGTCTATACCAATTGTGTGCCCAGCGGCCATGTTCGAGCACCCGGTGATCTTCAAGTCACCTTTGCCGTGGAGTCTTCCATGGATTTGATCGCCGAGGCGATGGGGATTGATCTGCTCGAGTTTCGAAAACAAAACTTGATCCGGGACGGCGATCTCTTACCGGATGGTCATCGACTGGAACAGGTCCGAATTCGTGAAACTCTCGAGGCCGCTGTGAAATCCTCCAACTGGGGGAAACCCAAAGCCCACCCCTTCGTGGGACGGGGAGTGGCCGCAGCTTACCGTCACATCGGCACCGGAGAGGCCAACGCCCAGATGTCTCTGGAGTCCGACGGAATCGTCAAGGTGATCACCCCGGTGCCCGACACCGGAACCGGTGCCCATACCCTGATTCAGAAAGTGGTGGCGGAGACCTGGCCCCTCCCGGTCGAGCAGGTCGAGGTGGAGGCCCGGCCCGATCTGTTTGAAACCGATTCGGGGGCCGGAGGCAGTCGCGTGACCTATGTGGTGGGGCAGCTGGTCAAAGAGATGACCGAGGAGTTGCGGGATTCGGTGGGCCGGTTGGCGGCCGAGGCTCTGGAGTGCCAGGTCGCTGAAGTGGCGTTCGAGGCCGGACACTATTCGGTCAAGGGGAGTGCTGATTCCGCTCTGACCCTGGCCCAGGTGGCGGAGGCTGGATCGGGGCGGCCGGAACTGAGTATCCGAAAGACTCAGGTCAATCGCGAGGCTCCTCAGGTCACGACTTTCACGGCTCAGGTCGTCGAGTTGGAGGTCGATCCCGAGACGGGGCAGATCAAGATTCTCGACGTCGTGACCTCTCACGACGTGGGAACCATCATCAACCCGTTGGCTCATCAGGGGCAAATCGACGGGGGCCTGATCCAGGGGATCGGTTTTGGGATGATGGAGGAAGTCGTCATGGAAGACGGCCAGGTCTCGACGCTGCATCTGGGAGACTACAAACTACCCAACATGAAGGACATACCTCCCTTGAAAACGGTACTGGTTCAGGAAGAGATCGGACCGGCTCCCTTTCAAAGCAAAGCCATCGGGGAGAGCAGCATCACGCCTGTGGCCGCGGCGATAGCCAACGCCGTCTACGATGCGGTCGGCGTGCGTTTTTACGACTTGCCCATCACGGCAGAAAAAGTCTACAGGGCGCTGCAGGAAAGAGGTTCCCGTGGCGAGTGATCGCGAGATGACACAGACCATTCGGCTTCGAGTCAATGGGAAGGATCACACGGTCCAGGTGCCGGCGCGGCGACTGCTGGTGGATTGTCTCCGTTATGACCTGGGACTCACCGGAACCAAGGAAGGCTGCAGCGTAGGCGTGTGTGGGGCCTGTACCGTCTTGATGGACGGACAGCCGATCAGTTCCTGTCTGGCTCTTGCTGTCTTCGCGGACGGGAAAGAGATCGTGACAGTGGAGGGCATTTCCGGCGAAGAGAAACTGGACAAGATTCAGCAGTCTTTTATCGATCACGGCGGATTCCAGTGTGGAATGTGCACTCCTGGAATGGTGGTGACGGCCAAGGCTCTGCTGGAGCAAAATCCGAATCCTTCCCCGGATGAAATCAAAGAGTGGATGATGGGCAACCTGTGCCGGTGTACCGGTTATTATCAGATCATCGAGTCGATCCAGCGAGCTGCCGCGGAGACATCCGATGCATAACTTTGAATATCGAGAGCCGGAAACTCTGGAGGAGGCCCTCGCGCTACTCCGAGAACTGGGAGAGGATGCCAAGATCGTGGCCGGTGGTACGGCTCTGGTGATCATGCTCAATCAACGTCTGCTCATGCCCTCCCATCTCATCAGCCTGCGTAAGTTGCAGAACCTGCAGGCAATCGAGTCCTCCGATGGAGACCTCCAGTTGGGCGCCCTGGCCACCCATCGTAGCGTCGAGACCTC